>JAJYJL010000665.1 GCA_021789565.1 Acidobacteriota bacterium | reverse complement strand
GGGAATGAGCGGGCTGGATACCTATTCCCGGCTGAAGAATATCAACCCCAGGGTAAGAGTCATTCTCTCGTCCGGGTACAGCTCCGGGAGGATCAGAAGCGAAGCGGCTGAAGTCGGTAGCCCGGAGTTTCTGGAGAAGCCCTTCACACTGCAAGAGCTGTCACAAGCGTTGCACAAAGTACATCGAAACTGAGAAATAAGAAAGCCGGGATCTGGAAGCCATGACCTACACAAACAATACAACTCCCGCAGAGGGGGAAACGACGCGCATCCTGGTGGCCGATGACGACTCCGTCTCTCTGCGTGTTCTACAGAGAATGCTCGAGAAGTGGGGGCATGAAGTCGTTGTGGGAAAGGACGGCACAGAAGCCTGGCAGATCCTGACCGCGCCGGAAGCTCCACGGTTGGCGGTGCTGGATTGGATGATGCCGGGAATGGCCGGCGCCACCATCTGCAGAAGGATCCGGGAAATCCCGCTCGACCCATCCCCCTACCTGATTTTGCTTACGGCTCGTAATGATTCCGCAGACATCGTTACCGGGCTCGAATCGGGCGCTAATGATTATGTTACCAAGCCCTTTCATCATACCGAATTACGGGCCCGTGTTCACGTCGGGTTACGCGTGCTGAACCTGCAAAACCGCCTTGCCCAGCGGGTCCAGGAACTGGGAATGGCCTTGAAGCAAGTCAAACATCTGCGCGGATTATTGCCGATTTGCATGTACTGCAAGAAGATTCGCAATGACAAGGACTACTGGCAACAGGTTGACGCCTATATTTCAGACCACACGGACGCCGAGTTCAGCCACGGGATATGTCCCGAGTGTTACAAAAAGCTTCTCGAGTCTCAGGCTGGGTGAGAAAACTATGAGGGAGCCAATTATGGGGCGCATCCGAGGCGCGGTGTGGGCACTTGGCCGGATTGCCCGATCTTATTTGCTGGCTTTCGCGGCAACGGCCGTATTGCTGCTGCCTGCCGCACCGGTGTGCCGGGCAAGGCCCGCAGGCACGCTATCACCTCCCGGGATTGAGCAACATTCCCAGCAAAGCGTTGCATTATTTACAGGTCCTTTGGGCAGAACTCAAGGGCCAGCTTTGATTCGCGTTTTCTCGAATGGCCTTCAATGGCTTAGAACTATCGGCACGTGGGAGGCTCGGAAATGGATCTGGATCCTGGGCGTTGCAGCGATTCTGACATTTCTTTCATTCCTCTGGGCTGAGATACTCCGGCGCCGCGTCCGGAACCAGAACCTCCTGGTGCAAGAGTGGGCGCGGCGCGAGACCGCGCTGAGAAACCGGTATGAGGAATTGTTCGAGAATGCCAATGACATCGTTTACACAACGGACCTCAAGGGGAATGTAACCTCCTGTAACCGGGCGACCGAAATGGTTACGGGCTACACGCGTCTGAAAATCCTTGGCACAAATATCCTGGAGTACGTTGCAGAAGAATACCGGGATCTCGCACTGAGGATGCTTAATCAGGAGCAGCGGGGCGGAATGGTCGCGGCGTACTCGCTTGACATCGTCACCAGGGATGGGCGCAAGGTTCCGCTCGAAGTCAGCAGCAGGCTGATTTATGAAGACGGGAAAGCGGCGGGCATTCAGGGTATTGCCCGCGACATCACCGAGCGAAAGATTTTAGAAGAAAAGCTCGCCCGCCGTGAAAAAAGGCTGGCCTCCTTCTTTTCCGCCGCGCCGGCCGGGCTTGCCATTCTGGACAACCATCTGCGGTTCAAAGGGATCAACGAAACTCTGGCGCAACTCATGGAACTGAGCCCCCGTGAGTGTGTCGGAAAGTCAGTTCGTGAAACAACTCCCAAACTCGCGCCCGTTATCGAGCCGGCCATGCGCCGCGTCCTGGCCAGCGCGCAACCTCTGGTGAATTTTCTGCACGAGGGAGAGGTCCCCGCACAGCCTGGAGTCACACGCCACTTTATTTCGTCGTACTTTCCAATCCCGGCCCTTGAAGGGGAAACCAACGACCTGGCGTTGATCGTCGTGGAGGTCACAGATCGCAAGCGTGCCGAGGAAGCACTTCGTCAGAGTGAGGAGCGATTAACCAGCATTCTCGAGTCTCTGCGCGAGGTTGTTTGGTCCGTTACGCCGGATGGGCGCCGGTTCCTCTACCTCAATCCTGCAACGGAAGCCGTCTGCGGCCGCAAAATCAGCGAATTTTTTCAGGACCCCGATTTGTGGCTGAAAATCATTCACCCCGACGACCTTAAGCGGGTCACAGAATCTATCCCTCGTTTGTTTGAGGCCGACGTCGATCAGGAATTCAGAATAGTACGCCCGGACGGCGAGGTCCGGTGGCTGAACAACCGCTTCCGGGCCATCCGCGATTCTGAAGGCAAGGTCATCCGGCTGGACGGCATCAGCATCGACATCACCGACCGCAAGCAGGCAGAACAAAACCTCAAGCTGTATAAGGAAATCTTTGTCCGGTCCAACGAAGCGGTGGCCATCGTTGACCCGGATTTTCGCTTCCTGGAACAGAACGAGGCGCACCGCAAGCTACTTGGGTATTCCGATGAAGAAATCCGCAAGTTAACACCGGCTGCATTGATGAGCAAGGAGGCAAGCCAGGAGGCCCGCAGACAAAGTCGAAGTCTACGCTCGTTTCGGTTTGAAACGGTATTCCGAACGCGCTCAGAGAGACCCCTGGAGGTCGAGATATCGGCATACAGTATCTTAAACAATGCCGGTGACTTGCTGTGTCAGGTCGGCATGGTACGCGACATTACCGAGCGCAAGCGTGCAGAAATCGAACTGCAGATGGCCAGAGACGCTGCTGAAGCGGCCAATCGGGCAAAGGGCGAATTCCTGGCCAACATGAGCCACGAAATAAGGACTCCGCTGAATGGCATCCTGGGCATGACCGAACTTGCCCTGAACACCATGCTTACTGAGGAACAGCGCGAATACCTTTCCCTTGTAAAGAGCTCCGGCGAGGCACTGCTGACCGTTATCAATGACATCCTTGACTTTTCAAAGATCGAGGCCGGGCGACTGGACATTAATCTTATTGATTTCGACCTGCGAGATTCACTCGGAGATACGCTCAAGACCCTCTCGCTGCGCGCCTATGAAAAAGGCCTGGAACTGGCCCTTCACGTAGCGCGCGACGTCCCCGACAAGGTGGAAGGCGACCCAACGCGGCTGCGGCAGATAGTCGTCAACCTGGTGGGCAACGCCATCAAGTTCACGGACAAGGGAGAAGTGGTCCTGCACGTTACGTTGGAATCCCGGGCGGAACAGGAAATCGTGGTCCATTTCACCGTGACCGACACAGGCATCGGGATCCCCGACGACAAGCAGCATCTGATTTTTGCGCCCTTCACCCAGGCCGACAGTTCTGCCACGCGGCGGTACGGGGGCACAGGGCTCGGCCTTGCCATCTCCCTGCAACTGGTTGAGATGATGGGAGGCCAACTGTGGGTGGAAAGTAAAGTTGGAGAAGGCAGCAGCTTTCATTTTACAGTCTGCTTCCACTCGGCCAACCCGGAGGGCAAGCACGCAGTTCCATCGGAGAAGATCAATCTTAAAGGAATGCCGGCGCTTGTGATTGATGACAATGCCACGACCCGGCGCCTGGTTGAAGAGATCCTGTCCAACTGGGGGATGAAGCCGGCAATGGCCGACGGAGGCTGGACGGGATTGGCGGCCATGCAACGAGCAAAGGAATCCGGAAAACCATTCCCGCTGGTTCTTCTTGATTCTTTAATGCCAGACATGGACGGGTTCACTCTTGCCGAGCGCGTCAAGGAGGACCCTGGCCTTTCGGGGGCCACCATCATGATGCTGACCTCCGGGGGGCGCCGGGGCGACGCCACCCGGTGCCGTAAGCTGGGAATCGCGGCGTATCTTCAAAAACCCGTTAAGGAACGTGACCTGCTCCAGGCCGTCATGCTGGCGCTATCGCCGGAACGGAACCGCACCAAGGACGCCGAGCTCATCACCCGGCACACACTCCGTCAGGCGCAGCACAATCTCCGCGTCCTGCTGGCGGAAGACGACCTGGTCAACCGCCAACTGGCCGAACGCCTTTTAAGAAAGGCCGGCCACGAGGTCACGGCCGTTCCAGATGGGAGTAAAGCCGTGCAGGCCGTACAGGAATCAGGGCTGGACGGTTTCGACGTCGTGCTGATGGATGTCAAGATGCCGGAGATGGACGGCCTGCAAGCAACGGCAGCCGTCCGGGCGATGGAGACAGGAACGGCCCACAGGCTCCCCATTATCGCCATGACGGCGTATGCCATGAAAGGCGACCAGGAGAGATTTCTAAAAGCAGGTATGGACGGATACATTTCCAAGCCCATCGCTGTCCATGCACTGGCCGGACTGGTCGAACAAATCGTTCTGGCCAGTCCCCGACCCGTTAACACTCAGCATCCCAAATCCACGCCCCCCGAGATTATCAACATGAAACGAGGGCTTGAAGCCGTTGATGGAGATTCAGAGATCTTCCACGACCTGCTCCGGCTGTTTGCCCGTGAAACCCCCTCCACGCTCACCAAGCTGGGGGAGGCCGTCAGGCTGAAGGACGCAGCAGCCATCGAGATGGTCGCTCACACCCTGAAGGGATCCGTCAGCAACTTTGGTGCCGAAGACGCGGTCAGTGCCACATTGAATCTGGAGATCCTGGCCCGCCAGGGAAACCTGGAACAAGCCGATGAAGCCTTCCACGCCGTTGAACAGGAAATACGCCGTGTGTTGGAAGCCATCGAAAAACAGAAGAGTGAAGTCGCAGGATGAACGTCCTGATTGCCGATGACGAGCCCGTCAACCGCCGCCTGCTGGAAATCCTCCTGAAGAAATGGGGGTACGGCGTTACAGTGGCATCGGACGGCAATGAGGCATGGCGGGCATTACAGGCCGACGCCAGGCACAGAATCGCCATCCTCGACTGGATGATGCCCGGGATGGACGGGGTTCAACTCTGCCGCAAGATCCGGAAGGATGAAAGCCGGCCGCCCACGTACGTTATTCTCCTCACCGCAAGGCAGGTCACTGAAGATGCAAACGGTCGGTTTGAGTCCGTCGCCGACGACTACCTTCCCAAACCTTATGCCGCCCACGAACTGAAAGCCCGGCTGCGCGCCGCAAGCCGCATCATTGAACTGGAAGACCAACTCCAGTCTGCGCGTGACGCCATAAAGGTTGAATCCACTCACGATACGTTGACAGGACTCTGGAACCGGTCTGCCATTATGGAAATTCTCCACCGCGAACTGCACCGCGCCTACCGGCAGAACCTTACGCTTGCCGTGATGATCGTGGATATCAGGGGGCTCAATAAAATCAACCGTGAGCATGGCCACATGGCCGGCGACACGGCCCTGCGCGAGACGGCTCGAAGAATCCGCACCACTGTCCGCATCTATGATTCGGTTGGTCGGTACGGCGCGGGGCAGTTTGTCATCATCTCACCGGCCTGCGACGGCGCCGGTGCTTCAAGTCTGGCTCAAAGAATCCGATCAAAGCTTTGCGACGACCCCATCCGGTCTTTCGCA
>JAJYJL010000664.1 GCA_021789565.1 Acidobacteriota bacterium | reverse complement strand
CCGATCTAACAATTATACGTTTCATGACCTCAGAGTAAGCCCCGCGAACCAGTACATGGAGCTTTTCCCGTATATCGACAGCCTATGGTTTGGTGAAGGGTACAACTATAATGAGTCGCCGGATTACTGGCTCGTGGAAATTTCTGGACTTCCGTTTGGCCTGTTCAGTGACATGCTCGAGGGTGGCGGAAATCCGTGGCGCGGGATGATCTACGGAATGGCCACGCGACATTTTGGCAACTACGACCCAAGCCACATCTGGAACTTCTGGAGCAGTTTCAAGATCGAAGAAGCCGAGATGATTGGCTATTGGGTTCCTTCCTGCCCCGTTAAGACAGGTCGTGAAGACGTGCTTGCCTCTGTCTATAAGAAGAAGGACAGATCTCTCGTTTCTCTGGCCAGTTGGTCGAAGGAACCGGTTTCCATCTCCTTGAACATCGATTGGTCAGCCCTGGGACAGGAGGCGAAAACCTCAAAGCTGAGGGCTCCTGCAATTCCCGGCTTCCAGCAAGCAAAGACGTTCTCCCCGGCAGACAAGATCCTCGTCGAGCCGGGAAAAGGCTGGTTGCTGATCCTCCAGTGAATGAAAGGTCTGGTTCTCATTATGGGGAAAGGTGGTCAACACCCGGGCAACAGCGAAGGCAGACGGTTAAAACTTCCTATTCCGTATTGAACCGCTTTGTATTAAGGTGGCTGCGCAGGTCGGCAGGATTTGAGAGCAGGAGGAGCATTTTGAAAATCAGCGGTTTTGAGATTGAGTGTTATGAGGCGGAAGGCATTGCTTATCGCTGGCGTGACGGCCTGTCGGGAAGCAAGGGCGGAAAGATTCGCTGCCCGTTGTTGCGCGTGAGGACTGATGCGGGCATCGACGGACTGGTGTGGATGAATCATGAAGGGATTTCGCGAGACCTGGTTGAGCGGGTTATTGCTCCGGCTTTTGTTGGCGCCGATCCGCTGATGCGGGAAAAGCTCTGGGCGGAAATCTGGGAAATGGACCGGCTTGAGGAATTTCCGATGTATGCGCTTGGCTATCTTGACGTGGCCTTGTGGGACATTTGCGCGAAGGAGCTTGGCCAGCCCGTCTATAAACTGCTGGGTGGGCACAAGGCGCGGGCCAAAGCTTATGCCAGCACGGTGACGATGGAGACGCTGGACGATTACTTGCGGCTGGCCGACCGGTGCCTCGAGAAAGGTTACAAGGCCATCAAGCTGCACGTGTGGGGTCGGGTAGGTGACGACATCCGCCTGGTGAGGAAACTGCGTGAACACGTGGGACCTGGTATCGAGTTGATGCTGGACGGCAGCGCCGGCTACAACTTTGAAGATTCGGTGCGGCTGGGGCGCGCCATGGAAGAAGCCGGCTATCTGTGGCTGGAAGAGCCGATGCGCGAGTTCAGCCTCTACGCCTATGAACGGCTTTGCCAGACGCTCAGCATTTCGATCCTGGGCGCGGAATGCACGGACGGTTGCCACTTTAACGCCAGCGAATGGCTGCGGCACGGCGCCTGCGACCGCTTGCGGACAAGCTGGTTTTATAAAGGAGGATTTACCGGGGCGCTGAAGGTGGCCTACCTGGCCGAATCGTTCCAGGTGCAGGCGGACGTTCACGGGACGGGCCACGGCTCCCTGGCGCTGGTCTGCGCGCTGCCCAACTCTTTTTACTATGAAAGCCTTGTTCCGGAAGGATGCCAGGGAGACGCAACCCTTACGGGGCCTCTCCTGCCCGATGCCGAAGGATGGGTCTACCCAAGTGACGAGCCAGGCGTCGGCTGGACGCCTGACCCGGGCAAACGAGTTCAATAGGGGGAAATGATGAAAAAATCACTGCTGGTCCTGTTGGGATTTCTGGCCTTTGTTCTGATTATCGGTGAGCCCGGGATTCCGCGGGCGCAAATCAGAGGGCGTGTCATTACGGGCAGTTTTCCCGCTCCCCGGAGCGCGGCACGGACGGTTTTTTATGTGGCGACGAACGGCAACGACGCGTGGTCGGGGCGGTTGGACAAGCCGAACGCGACACAGACGGACGGCCCGTTCCGCACCGTACAGCGCGCGCAGAACGCCATCCGTGCTTTGAAAGTGGCAGGGCAGTTCAAGGCGCCGGCGACCGTCTACATTCGCGGTGGCCGATACCGTTTGGCACAGCCTCTGGTCTTTACGCCGGAAGATTCCGGCACGCCGCATGATCCGATCACCTATGCGGCGTATCCCTGTGAAACTCCGGTGCTCAGCGGCGGGCGCGAAATTCGCGGCTGGAAGCACGTGACCGACAGTAAGCTTCTGGCGCAGGCAGGAGGCGAGCTTTGGATGGCCCACGTGCCCGGCGTCAAGGAAGGCAGGTGGTATTTTCACGAGCTTTTTGTCAACGGGCAAAGAAGGCAGCGGGCCCGCACTCCGAACACGGGATTTTTCCGCGTGGACGGAAAGATCAGCCACGGGAAGCAGGCAACATTCAAGTTCCATGCGGGTGATATTCAGCCGGCGTGGGCCGCTCAAGGCCATGTGGAGGTCATCGCGCTGCAAGCGTGGGCGGAATTCAGGATGTACATCCGTGGCGTGGACCATGCGACTGACACGGTGACGCTTTCAGGAACGCCTGCGCCGTCGAACCGGGCGGACAATGCCCGTTACTGGGTGGAGAATACGATCGACGCGCTGGACACTCCAGGAGAATGGTACCTGGACCGCGAGAGCGGAAATCTCTACTATCGTCCCGAACCCGGCGAACAGATGGACAGCCTTCAAGCCACCGCGCCCGTGCTGACACAACTGGTGCGTTTTGAAGGCCGGGGCGATGACCGTTGGGTCCACAACATTCGATTGCTTGGGCTAACGCTGAGTGACACCGACTGGTCGATGGGTCCCGACGGCTACGTAGATATGCAGGCGGCGTATGACATCCCGGCGGCAGTTGAGGGAATGGGTACGCGTTCCATTGTTGTTGAGAAGTGCGTGTTTGTGCGCCTGGGCGGATATGCCGTGGATTTTGGCGGAAGCCTGACCACGTCACAAGGAGTTCGCCAGGGCTCGAAGGATGATCGGGTTATCGGTAACGACATGCACGACCTTGGGGCGGGTGGCGTCAAGATCGGCGATCCCAAAAACCCCAGCGGCGATGAGCAGGCGACGGATGGGAATGTCGTGTCCGACAATCATATCCATGATATTGGCCGCGTCTATCCGGCAGCTGTGGGAATCTGGGTGGGCGAGAGCAGCGACAACATCCTTTCTCATAATGAAATCAATGACACGTACTACACCGGCATTTCAGTGGGCTGGACCTGGGGCTACAAACCGACGGCGGCAAAAGGCAACTTGATCGAGTTCAATAAGATTTACAACATCGGCCGGGGAATGCTGAGCGACATGGGCTGCATCTATACGCTTGGAGTGCAGCCGGGAACGGTGGAACGATACAACATTTGCCACGACGTCAGCCGGTCCCGTTACGGCGGCTGGGGACTTTATACCGACGAAGGCAGCAGCGACATCATTCTTGAGGACAACGTAGTTTACCGGACCCAGGACGGAGGTTTCCATCAGAACTACGGGGCCAACAATATTATCAGGAACAACATCTTTGCAGACAGCAAGGAAGCGCAGATCAGGCGCTCACGTGACGAATCCCACTTGAGTTTTACCGTGGTGCGCAACATCGTCTATTGGAATTCCGGCAAGCTGCTGGATGGGACATGGGCCAACAACGAATTTCACTTTGACCATAATCTCTACTACCGGACGGACGGCAAGCCGGTGCGGTTCGGCAAGTTGTCTTTCGCCCAGTGGAAAGCACACGGGCAAGACGTGCACTCATTGATTGCCGATCCGTTGTTTGTTGATCCTGCCCGGGGCGATTTTTCTCTCAAGCCCGGATCGCCGGCATTCAAGATTGGTTTCAAGCCCATCGATCTCAGCCACGTTGGGCCTGAATAGCAGAGACTGGAGATTCCATGTTTATAGGGATGCTGCTGGCGGTCCTGAGCGGAGTCTTCCTGGGCGTGTGCTTTCTTCCCATGCGGTATATGACGAAGTTCCCATGGGAGAACACCTGGTTTGTCTGGGTCATCTCCGGTTGCCTGATCTTCCCGCCGATTATTGCCTGGCTGACCATTCCATCCTTCTTCCAGGTGCTGGAGCAGGTGGGGCTGCGGCTCAATCTGATCATGCTGGCCGTAGGCCTGGTGGCCGGCCTGTCAGGCATCTGCATCGGACGGGCGATCGGCATGGTGGGGATTGCCTTGACGAATTCGCTCACGAACGGAATGGCGCTGACCGTCGGAGCCTTTGTGCCGTTGTTGTTTCAGCACCGTGAAGCGCTGCATGGAGAAGTCGGCGCGTCGCTGATGGTGGGGTTGGGGCTTGGCGCCCTGGGAGTGGTGATTCTGGCCGTGGCCGGCTCCAAACGAAAACAGGAATCGGCTTACATGAAGATTGACTACAAGGGTGGAACGCGGCTGACGGCCGTCGCCCTGACAGGCGTTGTGCTGAGCATCACCGCCGGCTTGCTGACCCCGTTGCAGAACATTGGCATCGCCTTTGGCGGCCAGTTCATGAAGGTGGCGCGGGCACACGGTGCTTCAGAAGCGTTTATGACCTTCGCGTTCTACGTCCCCTATCTGGGAACCAGCTTTGTGAGCAACGGCGTCTACTGCGCCCACCTGTGGAAGAAAAACGGGACGCTGAAACAGTTCAGGGCGCCGGGGGGTCTGCGCTTTACCGCCATGGCGGTTGGAATGGCCGTGGTGTGGATTACGGGGCTGATGTTTTACGGCTGGGCGATGCCTTACATGAAAACTTACGGGCCGGTGATTGGATGGCCGGTGATGCTGGCCAGCACCAATCTTGCCGCTGCAGCAGTGGAGTACTTCTACGGTGACTGGAAGGGTAAGCCTCTGAAGATTTTGAGTTATGGTCTGGCGGCGCTGACCCTGTCCATCGCCATGTTTGCCTGGTCGAATCTCCTGATACAGAAACTGCCGCACGGGTGAGTGGATCTCCCCCTATACCGGGAAAAGGTTCCGGCCCAAAGCATGCTAAAACACTGACTTGGAGCCAGGTTATTCGCCCGGCAGCAACCGGCCAGCAGCGTGGCGCGGGGGCTGCGAGCTAGCGGGATTTTCGGGTTTGCGGTATCATGATTTGCGGCACGGCGGTGCGCAAGAGTTCCCTTTTTGGGCGACGATTACGTCAAAGGGGCGTCCGGGTGGCCACCACCAATTGGTGAAGTCCTTTCAGGCCCGTAGCTCAGTCTGGTTAGAGCGCTACCTTGACACGGTAGAGGTCAACGGTTCGAGTCCGTTCGGGCCTACCAAAATCAACAACTTACAGATAGTTGAGATCTACCCATTGCCGGTAGCGCTCAGGGCAAGCGTAACCCTCGTTGAACCTGCATAATGCTGGTAATTAGAGCCTTTCCATAAATAATATAGCTTGACAAAGGTGGGTTTGTATGGCAGATTGTGCTCATGCGAGCCATTCCCATCCCGATTCGCAAGCGCATTTTGGAACTCTATGATCGCGGCAAGAGCAC
>JAJYJL010000663.1 GCA_021789565.1 Acidobacteriota bacterium | reverse complement strand
TGGCTTTTACAATGCATCAGGGACCCATCCCAACCCAGCTCTGCTGTGGAACGTTCTACCTTGGCGGCGAGCGCCTGACCAGGATGAAGGAATCGCATGAAGTTTACGAAATTCGGCAAGGCCCTTCTGATGAGCGCCCTTTCTGTGGGCGTTGTCCTCGGCGTTACGTCTTGCATTCAGAGTTATACGGTCGGCTTTTTGTTTGTGACAGGCACAGTGACGGCCCAGACCACCAGCAACGGAATCATCAGCGGCTTTAAGATCGACCACAATACGGGGCGTTTACAGCGCATCGCCGGATTGCCGATCTCCTCAGGCGGCGCCAACCCGGTTCGCGCCGTCTTAACGACGGGCAGCCGTTTTCTTTATGTTCTTAACCGCGGCATAAATGCTTCGGGCGGGGCGGATTGCACAACGGATAAACCCTGCCAGAACTCCAACATCACCGAGTTCGCGGTGGGCGGCAACGGCATTCTCACGCCGCAGATGACGTTTTATCCGGTCGGAATCAACCCAACCCGTCTCATTGGCGACACCTCGGGGAACTTTATCCTGGTGCTGGATCACGATTCGCCGTCGAGCGCGGCTTGCGCGTTGGCGCTGGGATCCTCAGTGACCGCCTGCGGCGACGTAGAGGTGTGGAAGATCGACCAGACCACGGGCCGCCTCACCCTGGTGGTGAATGCCCAGGTGACGTCGGCCAACGGCAGGCCTCTGGCCTACTTCCCGATTCCGGCGAATCCCATCGACTTCGTACTCGCCCCCGGATTTATTGTGACGCTCAGCGGAACTCCGGAGACCGGGAATTCCGTCTTCCCCTATACCTACACGGCATCGAACGGACAACTGACGCTGAACCAGAACAACTCCCAGCCGTTGGGCATCTCGCAGGCGACCGCGATCGTGGACGCCGGGGGCGTGCTTTACGTGCTTGATAACGAAGCGCCCAACCCCAATCCCACCGCTGCATCGAGCCAGATTCTTGCCTTCACTGTGGGCAGCAACGGCGCGCTGCAGGCGGAGGTGAGCGGCATTGTGCCCGACGAGCCCACCCAGGCCAATCCCATCTACATGATTCAGGAGGCCAAGGGCAAGTACATCTATGTGGCCAACCAGGGGAACAACGTCCAGGGACAGAACGCGCAGAGCGGCATTGCCGGCTTTAACGTCTTCAACTCCCCTTCATTCCAGCTCGTGCCCACGACACCCGCCGCATTTGGCACCGGCGCCGGCCCGCAGTGCATCGTAGAGGATCCCTCGAGCCAGTTCGTCTACACGGCCAACTTCAACGATTCGAGCATCACCGGACGCGTGGTCGACCCGAACTCAGGCGTGCTTAACAACTTGCGTGTGGCCAGCACGTACGCGGTGAACGGACCGCCCACATGGTGCCTGGTTGACGGACGCACAGGCTGAAGCCGCGCCGCATCCGTTGCGGCCGGTGCGGGAGGCGAGTCCAAGGGCTGCCTTCGCACCAGAAAGAACCGAGATGAATTCCGGGCGCGAGGATTCTCACCGCGCCCGGGAATTCGATGTGAAACCTGATTTTTCAAGACCGGAATACCGGTCCGCTGACGAAAGATGCGCATGAAGTTCAACAAATCGAGCCAGCTATTGCTGGTCTCCGCGGCCAGTCTCCTGTTAGCTGGACTCATGACTGCGTGTTCCCAGGTGACTCAAACCCTTACTGTGGATTTTGTGTACGTGGCCAGTTCCCAGGCCGCCGGCGCCCACAATGACGGCGAGATCAATGTCTTCGAGGTGAATTCCGAGTCGGGCCGCATGCGCCAGATTCCCGCCTCGCCGTTTCCCTCAGGCGGACGCAACCCGGTGGCAGAAGTTGCGTCTACCGACAACACCAGCCTGTTTGTGGTGAACGAAGACGACAACAGCATCGTACAGTTCGTCATCGGCACCGACGGCAAGCTCTATCCGTATAACACCGTCAATACACCGGGTGTCTTTCCCATGGCGATTGCCATGAACGCAAAAAACGCGTTTGCCCTGGATCTTTACCAGCCGCTGCCGACCTGCCTTTCCCCCGCCCCTTCCGCGCCGCCGCCGTGCTCCGGCTCAATTGGCGTTTTTCCCATCATTCCGGCCGCTAAAAACACCGCCATCTCACTGGGCGCACCGATCGCGAACGGCAGCCTGAACTACTGGCCCCTGAGCCTTCCCGGCAAGCCCAACGACATTATCGTACCCACGTCGGTGAACGTTCTGGCATCTGGAGCGTACGTCTACGTGAGCGCCTATGACTACAGCGTGAAGCCCTACACAGGCTATGTCTTCGGCTTCTCGGTCGCCACGTCGGGCGCGCTCACGCCCTTGAATGGAGGCGCGCCATTTGCAGACGGAGTGCAGCCTTCGGCGATCGCCAGCGATCCCGCCAGCAAGTATGTCTACGTGACCGATTTCGCAAACGCCAATATTCTTGCTTACTCGGTTGTTGCCGGCACGCTGACTCCGCTCAGCGGCAGTCCGTTCCCGACCGGCAATCAACCTTCGGCGATGGCCGTCGATCCCTCCTTCTCCTTTGCCTACGTGGCAAGCTCCCAGGATTCGACGGTGACGGCCTACTCCATCAACAGCGGCGCGCTCACCCGACTCGGGACCTACACCACAGGATTGCAACCGGTAGCGATCGGAATCGATCCCTCGACCAACCATTTTCTGTACACTGCGAACTTTCTTGGGAACAATGTCTCCGGCTTTCAGTTGAATACGCCCGACCGAACGTTGCTGACCTCGCAATTCTCGCCCTACCATGCCACCCCCCTCCCGACGGCCGTGGCCGCGATTCCACACAAAGGCACAGGAGCCGGCGTGTCGCAGTGAGAGTCCGCATACACCGGCGCCGAAGACGGAGCCGGTAGTTACACCCCGCAGCTGGCTTTTACAATAGCTACGGGCAACCTAAAACGAGTTATTGCTGGGCTTGAAACAGAGATTGCCCACGACGAAGGAAGCGCATGAAGTTGAGCAAAGTGAGCCAGCTTGTCCTGGTCTCTATGATCGGCCTTCTAGTGGCCACACTTTTGACTGCCTGCCAACTGGTGACCATCGACTACGTATTCGTCGCCGCCTCGGCGGGCACTGGAGCCGGCAGCGCCGGGCAGATCTTCACCTACAATGTGGACTCGCAGAGCGGCGCGCTGCGGACGGGAAAACCGCCGGTGTCCTCCGGCGGATCGGCCCCGGTGGCCTTGGCCGTCACCTCAAACTACGCGAACCTTTATGTCGCCAACCAGGGGAACAACTCCGTCGTCCACTTCACCATCGCGGACACCGGCGTTTTGACGAAGAAAGATTCGATTACGACCGGCACCACGCCCGTTTCTCTGGCCGTGAATCCCGCCAACAAGTACCTGTATGTGCTTTCGGGGACCAGCTCCGGGACTCTCAGCGAGTATTCCCTGGGATCGGATGGCTCCATCGGGTCCATGGCAGCGCAGACAGAGCTGATTGTTCCTGCCTTTAGCAGCGACACGATCCTACCGGCAGGGGTGACCGTTCTGCCCAACAACAATTACGTCTACGTCGCCGCGTACGATCAATCCGCGTACAACCCTGGCGGCAGCATTTCCAGTACCGCCAACCCCGGTTGGGTCTTCGGTTACGCGGTAGGCACAGGCGGCGCCTTGACCGCAACCACGAACAGCCCCTACAAGGCCGGCGTCAAGCCCAGCGGCATCGCGCCCGATCCCACCAACCGCTTTGTGTACGTCACCGACTACGCCTCCAACCATCTGATTGGGTATGCGATTCAAACCAATGGCTCATTGAATTTCCTGGTCAACGGCCCGTTCAAGACCGGCAATGAACCCTCGGCCATCGTGGTGGACCCGCGCGGCACTTATATTTATCTTTCCAACGAATTGGATTCCTCGGTTACGGGCTACACCATCTCCCTGCCCACGGGCACGCCTTCGGCGCTGGTAAACAGCAACGCCAGCATCGTCTACGCCACAGATACGCAGCCGGTGTCGATTACGGTGGACCCGGCACTGGGCCGGTTTGTCTATACCGCCAACCGTCTGGGCAACTCGATTTCAGGCTTCCGGCTGAACCCCGATACGGGCGTCTTGAGCCAGACGCAAGCGACCCCTTATCCGACGGGCGCACAGCCAACCGCGCTGGTCTCCATCCCGCACGGCAACCACTCCGTCCAGGCGGTCTTTCCCTAGGACAAAGGCCTCGCTCTCAGAAGCACGAGCCCAGCCTTCACGGCTGGGCTTCCTGTTGCTGGAGAAGCCCGCCCTGAAGACTCGGCGCAATGGCCTGCGCGCGGAAGAACTTGCGCAGTTGGCGCTGCGCCGGCTTCTCTACCGCGTGCAGCGCCAGCAGAGACAGCGCAATCAGCATGGCGTAGCTGAGCCACGGGTCAAACCGGCTCAGACCGAGCATGTTGAGCGCATGGGAGTCGTGAAGCAGGTTCCACAGGTTGAAATGGAGCAGGTAGAGGCAGTAGCTGGCCTCGCCCACGATGACCAACGGGCGCCAGCCGAGAGCGCTCGCCAGCCAGTTTTCGCCGGACAGGCCCAAGACGATGCAGCCGAAGAGGGGCATCAGCAGACCGTCGTGGACGATAGGATAAGGCACGAGCGATCCCGTTTCGAGAAGGCTGAAGGTTGCGGCAAAGCCGGCTATCCCAAGCATCAGCCGCAAGCGGCCGGTTCGCGGCACGACCTCGTGCAGGTTGGCCAGCATCACGCCGAAGACAAAACTCGCCAGATGCGGCAGGGGCGTGAACTTGAGGGCTTGCAGCCACGGGCCCCAGCTCCAGCGGTCGGGATGGGCGATCCCGTCGGGACGGAGCACGATATAGAGCACTCCGGGAATCAGGCCCAGGGCCCAGACACCCGCCATCTTGGCAAGGTGCCGGCGGATGAGGGTCGGCTTTTTCCAGCGCGCCATCCAGGGAAAGAGAAGGTAGTAAAAGGATTCGGCCGACATGGTCCAGGCGGGCGTGTTCAGGAAGGTGGCGATGGACGGAATCCAGCCCTGCAGCATCAATGGCGCGAGCACCATGCCCAGCCAGAACATCTGGTGCGTGTGGGCTGCGTACTCAGCCGGCAACATGCGCCAGCTCAGGAGCAGGCCCAGAAGGTAGATGGGATAAATCCGGGTAAAGCGTGTCTTGTAAAAGCGCAGGGTACTCAGCTCTCCGGCCCGCGCCCGCTCTGAGTAGTTATACGCCAGCACAAATCCCGAGAGCAGAATGAAATAGCTCACCGAGGCATAGCCGGCGTTGACCAACGGCGCCAGAAAGCCAAACCACTGCGGGTTGGAGAAATGGAAAAAGACGATGTTGATGGCCGCGAAAAAACGCAGACCGGTCAACGCGTCCAGGCGGGCTGGTTTGCGCATCTCCACAGACTGTTAGACGTCTCCTGGCGTCGGGTTGGTACGGGCTTTCAAGCTTTTTGCCTGCAACTACGGTCCTACTCGCAGCTGATACCGGCTTCTCTTTCAAAATTAAGGCGTTGGACAAGGGGATCCCGGCCGGGGAGGATCATTTGTTCCGCCAAAAGCCGC
>JAJYJL010000662.1 GCA_021789565.1 Acidobacteriota bacterium | reverse complement strand
ATCTAGAGGTCATTCCACCGCCGAATTCGTAGTCGCTCTCCACGTGGATGTTGGGATACTCCCATCGCCCGGAGTTGACCGGCGACGCGTATTCAACTGCCGCCAGGATCTCATTGGCAAACCGATTCAGCCGTACCCGCGGACGAGTGCCATTGTGGATGGTCAGCCATTTGGCCATCAGCGGAATCCCGTCGTACATCTCGTAGTGGACGTAGACCACGATTCCCGGGAGCTTCTTGTTCTTCTCTTCATAGCGGAAAGTCACTGAAGCTCCCGGTGGCGGCCAGGGTTGATTGCTGGAGAAGCGTGTGCGCTTCCAGGCAAAGGGGGCTTGCGTGCTTCCGGTCTTAAATCCGGTACACTGCATAGCCGCGGGATCGGCAGCCATCTGGTCCACCCATTCCGGCATCAGGTAAGCAAAGTCAGGCTGGCCTTTCAGGCCTCCCACGTCCAGCCGCTGCCAGTTGAGTTCCACAAAGGCTTCCGGCTTTACGGCGCGCAGGATGGAAGCGCCGGTCATCAGGTTGTCAAAGGCGACCGTGGCAACGTTCGGGCGCAACCGCCATGTACGCCGGATCAAGCCGTTTGTCATGGCGATTTCGTCTTTGCGCGTGGTCCGGTAGATTCCCGTCTTTTGTGTGAAAGGGGTGACCAGCCAGTCCGACGGCAGAGAGTTCAGATTTTTGTCCGCTGGAAGCGTGTGAAGCTCCGCCGCAGCGTCGAGTGGGGAAAAGCTTTGTATGTTCGATTCCTGCGTCTTACCAGGCGACTCTTGCGTCAACGCCAAGCTCAATCCGGCCAGTGACCCGCCCATGAATTGCCTTCTGTCCATATTGCAATGTCTCCTCAATTACTCCTGATGCCACTGAGCTCAGAATAAACGCGAACCGTTTGCCACTTATGGCGCCAAATAGTGCAATATCTGCCTTCTCACGCCAGACACGAGGACGATTATCGGCCATAGGGGAGGGGATCCCGCAATACCCGCAACTACTGATATTGCCGGGAAGAACAAAGGAAATTGGAAGGTCTTCATCCGGTGCAGTCCAGAGGGAACGCAACAACCGCAGTGGGTCAGTTCACTGCGGCGCCTAGATACACATGATAGACCTTAAGTCATGCAATGTTAACGTCCCGCCGATCCGAAGTCTACCAGATAACTCCCCTTTCATATCAATAAGGTGTCCCCTTTAGCCCTACAAGCAAGACGCTGCTCCAGTGGGTTGGGTCCGATAGACGGAGGACCGGAATGATTGCTGCCGAATTCGAACCAGCCGATACGGCAGAGTTACTTCTCGGCGTGTTCGCCACTATAACTTGATGATTGTAAAAATGTTAGCACAGAACATGTTTGTCATTACCAAGCGACCATTCGATAGGCGAAGCCCGCGTTAAAGGGGGGGAAAAGCGGGAAGGCACCGTGATAAATATCACAATGATCTGTGATCTGCGTCACTGCTTCACTGCGACCTGATATTACACACTGTCCACTGAAAATGTTAAGGACAGAATTTTCAGTAATTTTCGTTCGTTCAGGATTAGCATTTTGGATCTGACATCCGCAACTGAAAAGTTCGTGGCTTGGTGGGGAGAAGTCGGGAGCAAATGGGGTGTGAACCGGACGGTCGCGCAAGTCCATGCACTCTTTTACATCTCTCAAGATCCTCTAAATGCAGAAGATATCGCCTCTGCCTTGTCATTTTCCCGCTCCAATGTGAGTGCAAGTCTCCACGAACTCGAAACTTGGGGTTTGATAAGCCCGGTGTACTTTCGAGGCGACCGAAAACATTATTTCGAGGCAATTAAGGATCCTTGGGAAATGTTTCGGGTCATACTCGACGAGCGCATGCGGCGGGAGATCAACCCGACCATGGCAACATTGCGGAGTTGCCTTCAGGAAGCGGGAGGCGCCCCGCCGGAAGAAAATTACGCCCGCAAGCAATTAAGCGCTGCGCTGGAATTTTTCGAGATCATGATCCCTTTATACGATGAGCTTCGGCGTGTTTCACCGGGATCCATTAGGAATATTGTCAAGTTAACGGCAAAAATCAGGGAGGTTGTCGAATAGAAATCCGAAGCCATTCCTGTGGAACTTGAAAGTCAGGAAGTCGGGGGGTGGCACCCCAAGAATGAAAGGCAAACGCTCAAGAGGTTTATGGGAACGTTCTGTGATTAAGCCGAAGAGAGTTTTCATATTGGCTGCGTGGAGGAACGAACAATGTTCGTGAACTTTCGGTCAAAGTTGGGAATCCTTTTAGGAGCAGGGGCAGGGGTGTTTGTCTACTTTATCCTTGGCCAAGTGCCTCGGACATCTGCAATCCCCTATTTCGCGCGTAAATATCAGACTTCCTGCTCCACCTGCCACAGCGACCCTCCTGAACTCAATGATTTTGGCTGGGCTTTCAAGAAGAATGGGTTCAAATTCCCCAAGGACGATGCGGACTTCGTCAAGCAACCCCAGCAGATGCTCGGAGCTCCGGCTTATAAGAGAGTTTTCCCCAGGGCCATCTGGCCTGGAGAACTACCTGCGACAATCCCGATCGCGTTCCGCTACTCGGGGTTTATGCAATACCACAGCAAGTCTCCTCTCGCTGTGGGGTTTGTTCCTAGGACCGACCTGTTTTCTCCAAACACGTTTACGATTATCTCTGCCGGCAGTTTTGGCGGAGACATTTCATGGTGGCTTGATGATGATATTTCTACCGGAGGGTCGGGTGCCGACGGAGGCCTGGGTGACGGCTACCTTAAGGTCAATGACATTGGCCACTATGTCGGCCTGCCCAAGGATGCCTTGAATGTTCGTTTTGGCCAATTCGAGTTGGACTTGCCCTTCACCCAGGCTCGGAGCATCAACCTCTCTGATTATGACATTTATGACGAGGCTGCCGTTGCGGGGAGTCTCGGTACCACGAACAATCCTTTCACGTTGGGCGCGCCGCAGCGAGGAATTGAAATTGGCGGTTACCCGAATGACGGCAATTTCAACTGGTCCGTTGCGGTTACCAACGGCAGCAATGACAGTACGCCTTTGAGCAATGGCAAGAACGTCTTTCTCAATGCATTCCAGCAATTCAATCTGGACCGCGACAAGGCACAGCGGAAGGAAGTGCAGGCGGCGGGTGCAACCGGACCCCACGATCACACATCAATCCGACTGGGGAGTTTTTACGATTATGGCCAAAACGCAGTTAATCCCGACCATACGGCGTTCCCGGGATTTGGGTCAATTAATGAAGCCTATTACCGTGTTGGTGCATACTTTCGCTTCAAATATCAGAGCCGGTTCGAACTTTATGGCATGGGCATGTACTCGCACGACAACAATATGATTCTAAACACGGAAACCTTGACCTTAGACCGGGGAGCGGGGATCAACTTCAGTGGAGGGTTTGCTCAGGCTGAGTACTGGGTCTATCCTTGGCTGATTCCAGTAATGCGCTGGGACTACGTCAATGCCCCCTTCGATTATTACAACGGCGTTTCGAAGAGTTTTTCAAGGAACCGATTTACCCCTGGTATCCAGGCTTTAGTTCGACCTAATATAAAGCTCGTGTTTGAATACGAGCGCACGTTCGAAACACCCGTGCCTGGAACAAACACGTTCTTCAGACCCAACGGGGCTGTCGGTGGGGTTGACTTCGCTTTCTAACCTGGTTTTGAGCGCAGGTTTGGACTAGAGGGCCTGCAGCCTTTGAAGAAACAACTGGAGGATCAAATGAATTCATTGGAACTTAAAAAGCGTATCTTGTTTGCATTCTTCTGCCTGACTGTGGGGACAGCAATGTCTTTCGCAGGCGGGATTAAGGGTCACGTAACAGCGTCGGGGATTAAATCGCCAGCCTCAATCGCGGTGTACATCGACACGATCCCTGGCAAGACGTTCAATCCGCCAGCGAAGCACGTCATCATGGACCAAAAGAACCTGAAGTTCGTCCCGCATGTGCTGGTAGTGCTGAAAGGCAGCACTGTGGATTTTGTCAATAGTGACGCCACCTTGCACAATGTCTTCTGGCCGGATATCGGTGGTAACCGAAAACTGGCCCACAATCTCGGCACTTGGCCGCAGGGACAGCATAAATCTTTCACTTTTGACAATCTTGGCGCTGCGTCTCTTCTCTGCAACGTTCATCAGGAGATGTCGGGTTATATTGTGGTAGTTCCTACCCCTTATTTCGCCACCACAAATGCGCAGGGCAATTACGAAATCAAGGACGTGCCCCCGGGCCATTACACCCTTAAAACCTGGAGCGAAGAAGGGAAACCCTTAACTAAACCGGTTGACGTTGGCGCTGGTATAGCGACGGTCGACCTTACTGTCCACCGCTAAATCAAAACGCCATTTCACGCCGCCCATGGCGCCGAAAGTCAGACCTCTCCCCGTTACAAGGGGAGAGGTCTGGAAGTGGAAGGTTTCCCGTGACGAAACGCTCCAAACTCGTCGATCTTGACTGGCTGGAATCGAACTTCCCTTGTATGCAGGCTTGCCCGGTACACACACAGGCTGGCCGGTATGTAACTCTGATCGCACAGGGAAGGTACGAAGAGGCTTATCGGTGCGCCCGGCAGCCAAATCCGCTCGCCTCGATTTGCGGTCGGGTCTGCGGTCACCCGTGTGAAACCGCTTGCCGCCGCGGAAACCTTGACGCACCGATTTCTATACGCGCCCTGAAGAGGTTCGTCACAGAACGTCACGGTCCGGAGTCACGCAACCCCGTCGACGTTTTCCCCCAAGAGGCACGCGTTACCCAGCCCGAAAAAGTAGCGGTCATCGGGTCCGGCCCGGCCGGCCTGGCTGCCGCTCACGACCTGGCGTTGATGGGATATGGTGTCACGATATTTGAAGCGTCGCATGTACCCGGTGGAATGATGCACCTGGGCATACCGGAATACCGATTGCCTCGCGATGTTCTCCAAGCCCAGGTTCGGGAGATACTTGACCTGGGACCAGAGCTTCGCCTGAACTCGCGACTGGGCCGGGATTTCACCCTGAGCGATCTGCGCCAGCAAGGTTACAAAGCTGTCCTTCTCGCCTTCGGACTTCATCGCAGTCGTGATCTGGCCATTCCCGGAAACGATCTTGATGGCGTCGTGAAAGGCATCGACTTTCTACTAAATGTCAACCTGGGCTACCGATTTTCGATTGGAAAGAGAGTCGTTGTCATCGGTGGTGGCAATGTGGCTATCGACGTCGCGCGCTCTGCGCTGCGCGAGCAGCAGAAGCTGACTCTCAAGGGCCTGAGCAACGTCCTGTTGCCTGACCACCTGACGGAGAGCGAGCAGGAAGTTGCAATGAAAGAACTGATGGACGTCTCGCGTGCGGCGCTGCGGATCGGCGCCCGCGAGGTCCACCTGGTTTGCCTCGAATCACGCGAGGAAATGCCTGCTTTCCAGGATGAGATTGAAGAAGGCATGGAGGAAGGGCTGAAGATCCATCCTTCCCTCGGGCCCAGACGCTTTGTAGGAGAACACGGGAAATTGTCGGGCCTGGAAACGATTCAGTGTACCTCGGTCTTCGATGAACAGCACCGGTTCAACCCGGTGTTTAAAG
>JAJYJL010000661.1 GCA_021789565.1 Acidobacteriota bacterium | reverse complement strand
GTCGAGGCTGAGACATTTCCGGCGACGCTGCTCACGCGCTCACGGATTGAAGAAAAAAGCGCGCGTTCGGCGTTGCTGGCCTGCGCAGCCCAGTTCACGCCGCGCGTCGAAGAGTGCGGACGCGGCAGCATCTATCTCGCTGTCCTTGATATCGCCGGAACCGGTCAGCTCTTTGGCCCCCCGGCCAAACTTGCAGTGAGTCTCATCGAGCGCTTGCGCACGGTGGGACTAGCTGCTGCAATTGCCATTGCTGGCAGTTTTCAAGCGGCGCGCTGTCTTGCCCTCGCACGCAACTCCGGCTTCTGTGTCGTACCTGCGGGACAGGAACGCGCAGCCCTTGCGCCGTTGCCACTTTCCGTTCTCGATCTCACAGAACAGCAGGCCGATACCTTTGCCACATGGGGCATTCGCACGCTTGGAGATTTTGCAGATCTGCCTGAAGCTTCGCTTGTAGCGCGCATGGGCCAGGAGGCCAAACGCCTGCGGCAGATCGCGCTTGGTACGGCACCACATCTCTTGGTTCCGCTCGAAGAGGAACTGGCACTTGAAGAAGGCATCGACCTCGATACGCCGGTGGAGCTGCTCGACTCATTGCTCTTCGTCCTGCGCGTGCTTCTCGAACAGTTGATTGCACGCGCCGCAAATCACCTGGTCACGCTTGCCGCAGTCATCGTCGCGCTCCGGCTCGACGGCGGAATGGAGTACAGGCGTACGGTTCGTCCCGCGCTCGCAGGCAATGAATTGCAACTCTGGATGAAACTTCTGCAGCTTGATCTGGCCGCGCATCCACCGCAGGCGGCGATCCTTGCAGTGACACTGACGGCGGAAACAGGCAGCCGCAGCAAGGTACAGCTTGGTCTGTTTTCGCCGCAGGCCCCGGAGCCAGATCGGCTCGACATAACACTCGCTCGGTTGCGCTCGATCGTTGGCGAGGACAGCGTCGGCATGCCCGTGCTCAAAGACACACACCGGGCTGGCAGCTTCGAGGTCGCGCCTTTTCGCGTTGTGACTGCCAGCAATGAGGCTACGTCCTGTAGCAGCGAACTACGGCCAACACGCGGCGCGCTGCGCATGTTGCGTCCGGCAGAGCCGCTGAGCGTCACCCTGCGCGGCAAGTCGCCTGTGAACTTCTCCTTTCGCGGGACCGTCTATGCCATCGAGCGCGCCTACGGACCGTGGATTGCGAGCGGCGCGTGGTGGAGCCCGACGCTCTGGGCTGACCAGCAGTGGGACGCCATTGCACGCAGCGCCGCCGGAGAATCGCTCTACTGTTGCCTTGTGTTTGAGCCTCTTGAGAAGTGCTGGAAGATGGTAGGGCTGTATGACTGATGGCTATATAGAACTGCATGCAGCCAGTGCCTTCAGTTTCCTGGAAGGCGCCTCGCAGCCCGAAGACCTCATCGAGCGCGCCGCCGAACTGCAAATGCCGGCAATCGCGCTGCTAGACCGCAACGGCATCTACGGCGCTGCACGTTTTCACACCGCCGCCGTCCGTGCAGGTGTCGCCGCACATATCGGTGCAGAGATTGCTGTTGCCGACTTTGGCCCGCGCATGATGCCCGCTGCGTGGCTCCCCATGCAGCGGATTTCAGAACCCTCACGCCTGCCGCTCCTCTGCACATTTCGAACCGGCTACCAGAACCTCTGCCAGCTCATCACGACCTTCAAGCTGCGCGAGCCGAACAAGGGCGAAGGCGCGGCAACGTTGGACGATCTGGAGCAGTACGCCGAAGGCCTTGTCTGCCTGACCGGAGGCGACGAAGGACCATTGGCTGCGGCGTTGATGGGTGGTGGAGAAGAAGCAGGCCGCAGGCTCGTGGATCAGTTGATTGCGATCTACGGGCATGAGAACGTGTATATCGAGCTGCAACGTCACCATGAACGCGAGGAAGAATGGCGCAACCAGGCCGCATTACGCATTGCGCGATCACTGCGCCTACCCGTGCTGGCAACCAATGGCGTGCGCTACGCCAAGGCCTACGACCGCGAGATCCTCGACATCTTCACTGCAATTAGCCATCACACCCAGTTGGATCGTGCCGGACGCCTGCTTACGTTGAACAGCCAGCGTTATCTGCGTCCCGCGCGCGAGATGATGCGTCTCTTTGCCGATATTCCCGAGGCCATCGGGAATACGTGCGAACTCTCCGCGCGATTATCATTCCGGCTCAACGATTTTGATTACCAGTTTCCGCACTACCCTGTCCCTGCCGGTGAGACCATGAACAGCTATCTTGCACAACTGGTCGCCAAGGGAGTCATCCACCGCTACGGCCCAAAGAATGATGCGGACCTCATGAGCCGTGCACGAGCCCAGGTAGAGCATGAGCTCCGGCTGATCGCAAAGCTTGGCTTCGCCGGGTACTTCCTCATCGTCTGGGATATTGTGCAGTTCGCCAAGCACAACGGCATCCTCATTCAAGGCCGCGGCAGTGCGGCCAACTCCGCCGTCTGTTACGCACTCGAAATCACCGCCGTTGATCCCGTCGGCATGGAGCTGCTCTTCGAGCGCTTCCTGAGCGAGAGCCGTGGTGAGTGGCCGGACATCGATCTTGATCTACCCTCCGATCAGATGCGCGAGCAGGCGATCCAGTACATCTACCAGCGCTATGGCGAACTTGGCGCCGCGATGACGGCTAACGTCATCACCTACCGCAGCCGCTCAGCAGCTCGGGAAGCCGGCAAGGCCATGGGCTTCGATGAGGACGCGCTCAGCCGACTCTCCGGCCTCGTTGGCCGCTGGGAATGGCGCGGCGCAACCGACACCATGGCTACTGCCTTTCGCCACGCAGGCTTCGATATCGAGCATCCCCGCATCGCAAAATATCTTGAGCTGTCGATGCGCCTGCAGGGGCTTCCGCGCCATCTCGGCCAGCACTCCGGCGGCATGGTCATCTGCAAAGGATTGCTCAACCACGTTGTGCCGCTCGAACGCGCGTCCATGCCCGGTCGCACCGTGATCCAGTGGGACAAGGAAGACTGCGCCGACATGGGCATCATCAAGGTCGATCTGCTTGGCCTCGGCATGATGGCTGTCCTCAAGGACTGCATCGAACTGATCCCGCAGCACCATGGAGAGACGATCGACCTTGCCCAGTTGCCGGAAGACACTGATGTCTACCGCACACTGCAGCGCGCGGACACGGTTGGCATGTTCCAGGTCGAGAGCCGCGCGCAGATGGCTGCTCTGCCCCAGAATCACCCAGAGCACTTTTACGATGTCGTCGTGCAGGTGGCCATCATCCGCCCCGGACCCATCGTCGGCAAGATGATGCATCCCTACATGCGCCGCCGGCAGAGGCTCGAACCCGTTACCTATCCGCATCCATCACTTGAACCCGTGCTCAAACGCACGCTCGGCGTGCCGCTGTTTCAAGAGCAGCTCTTGCGCATGGCGATGACAGTCGCGAACTTTTCGGGATCCGAGGCTGAAGAGCTGCGCCGTGCAGTGGGCATGCGCCGGTCGTGGGAGCGGATGAAGAACCTCGAAGGTCGTCTGCGCGCCGGCATGACCGCCAACGGGATCGACGAAGAAACACAGCAACGCATCGTCGACAACATCAGTTCTTTCGCATTGTATGGATTCCCCGAGTCGCACGCCGCGAGCTTTGCGCTCATCGCCTACGCCTCAGCCTATCTCAAGGTGAAGTACCTCGCCGCCTTCACCTGTGCGCTGCTTAACAACCAGCCAATGGGCTTCTATGCGCCGGCAGTGCTGGTCACCGATGCACGCCGCCACGGCCTGCGTGTAAAGCCAATCGACGCGCAGATCTCCGAGTGGCCCTGCACACTGGAGCATGAGCCAGATGGATCGCTCTCGCTTCGGATGGGTCTGGGATACGCGCACGGCCTGCGTCGCCAGGCTGCCGAGGCCATCGTAGCCACTCGCTTGCAGGATGGCCTCTTTGCTTCTGCTGAAGACCTGGCGCTGCGCGTTCCATTGCTCAATCGCAAGGAACTCGCGCTTCTCGCGCGCATCGGTGCGCTCAACAGTATCGATGGCATCGAGCATCGCCGCGACGCGCTCTGGCAGGTCGAACGTGCTGGCAAGCTGGAAGGACCGCTGCTGCGCCAGCAGAGCGCGTGGCTGCGCGAAGAAGCCAAACTCCAGCCGCTCGCGGCGATGACCGACACCGAGCGCCTGGTAGCCGACTACAGTGGCACCGGTCTCACTGTCGGTCGTCATCCTATGCAGTTTCGCCGTGAAGCACTGCGCGCTCACGGAATCCTTGCTGCAGCGGACCTGCAACAGAAGCCCGACGGCGCATGGGTGCGCACCGCGGGCTGCGTGATTGCGCGCCAGCGGCCTGGCACAGCAAAAGGATTTCTGTTCATCTCAATGGAAGACGAATCCGGAATCACCAACGTCATCGTCTCGCCGGACCTGTTCGAACAGGAACGCCTCGTGGTCACGCGCGCGCGGTTTCTGCTGGCTGAAGGGCCGCTCCAGAATCAGAATGGTGTGATTCACATCCGCGCCAAACGCCTCGAGCCCCTCTCCGACCAGGCCATCGACGTGCGCTCGCATGACTTTCACTGAGTACGCATCCACACAGGGATTTCATCAAGCTCGACTGGAAGCAATTCCACCCTTTATGTGAGCGCATTGGCGATTCATCGCCAACTCAGAAGCATTGCTACCGTGAAGGCCGTTCTACGTCAACTGACAGGTGAGAGAACCGGCAACTTCGAGGGCCCGGTACGAGCTCGATCAGCGCCCTGGAGTGCCTCTCTTCACAGCCCAATGTTCGGCAAAGCGTTTGTCGGACCCATTGAGCAGTTTGCGATAGCATCGCACAGTCTGGACGCGTCCTCGATCAAATTCCGTCGAGAGCGTGCTAGTGCGTTTCGCGATTGGGTAGACTTAGAGTGCAATATGAAAATGAAATCAACTGAGGGTGATCGATGAATCGACGCAGATTCTCTCTTTCTATTGCCGGTGTCTCGCTTGCGTCCGCGGCTCTTTCTTCCGTAGACAGCAAGGGAGAGACTGTTCGATCCGAACCGTCGATGGCTAGCGCTTTCACCTTCACGTTCGTCGGCAAGCAAGAGAAGCCGTTTCTCAAACACGCGGAAGCGGTACTTGGGGAGAAGTCGGGCAGTGGATATTTGGACCATATCTGGTTCGGTGGCTCATTCCCACATTTCTCTCGATTGCGTGTACGAATCTATGTGGATGGCGAAGCGACTCCATCGATTCACATGGAGCTTGGCCTGGGTGTGGGAGTCGGCTTCGAAGATCCAAGCGCGCCCTGGGGAACAAAATTCAATGGGATAACGGGTGCGCCCAGCGGCGTCTTTATGAACTACCGCGTCCCCTTTTCTAAGAGCATTCGTGTCACCGCCGAGCTTCCCCCAGGAGTTGCGCGAGACACCGTGTTGTGGTGGATTGTCAGGGGTATGGAGAATCTGCCGCTTCAGGTCTCCGGGATACAGTTGCCTGCCAATG
The DNA here is from genome assembly GCA_021789565.1 of Acidobacteriota bacterium. The sequence goes on along the minus strand of JAJYJL010000661.1, from coordinate 100 downwards.
TAAGGCTGAGACTGCACAAAAAAGAAGATCTCACGGTCCAACCGCTGGAAGAGTTTGCGCTGTGCGAACTTTCCGGCGCGGGGATACTTTTCATGGTCAC
>JAJYJL010000660.1 GCA_021789565.1 Acidobacteriota bacterium | reverse complement strand
GCCCCAGTTGTGGCGATAAGTGATCAGCTTGAACTTCTGCCCTAGGAGTGGATGGTGAGGGTGGATAACCTCAAAGCTCGTCTCGGCAGGGTCGCTATATGGTGTAGTTGACAGCTTTCGCCAACGCGGTGTGAGAGTCGTTCATCAAGACGCTGAAATACGAAGAGGTTTACCGCACCGAATATCGCAACCTGGCCGAGGCCCGCAGGGGCATCGGCACGTTTCTGGAAAAGGTTTACAACCCCTAACGCCTGCGCTCGGCGCTCGGCCACTTGCCGCCGACAGAGTTCGAGCACAGCGTGCTGGCTCAAAACCAGCAGGAGGCCGCTGCGCGCCATGGTTCTTTATGAGTTTTCTCAGGCCTGGCGAAATCTATCATTTCGATGAGTTTCCGGCTGGCTATTCCTTGGCGGGTTGCTCTCCCGCAGAGCCTGCCTGCGCTTCACCAGCCGGGGGCCATCTTGCAGGAAAACCCGCTCGCTGTACAATCAAATTCCAGCGAACGGCACGCAGTATCTTAATTGTTTGTCTCAGCCCACGGGACAACCGCAACCCATGGGTGTATAAACGTATCTAAGTGTTTGATGGCATTAGCGGCAACTTGTCTAGCGGTCTCAACCATGGCTTCCGCCGCCGAAGGGCACTTCCAGCGCTCTTTGAAGGTGACTGGCCCCGTTGACTTGAGCCTCCAAACGGGCGCCGGAAGTATCACCGTGCGTACTGGCGGGAACTCCACAGTTGAGGTGAAGGGCACAATCCGGGCGTGGGGCGGAATCTTTTCAAACGACGAAGCCGAGAGAAAGGTGGCCTATCTTGAGTCGCATCCGCCTCTTGAACAGGACAGGAACGTCATCAGGATCGGACACGTTGCTGAACCCAGCATGCAACGTAACGTATCCATCAGTTATGAGTTGGTGGTTCCTGCGAACGCCCAGGTCAGATCTAGAACGGGTTCCGGAAACCAGACGATTGATGGCATCTCCCGCTCGCTTGAGGCTTCGACAGGTTCCGGGGACATCAGAGCTTCAAACATTGGGGGGAGCGTGCAGGCTACTATCGGCTCCGGGAAAATTGTTGTGGAAACGGTGAAGGGGGCCGTGCGAGCTTCTACTGGCAGTGGTTCAATCCATGCGAGGGGAGTCGGAGGCAGTGTGCGTGTGTCCACGGGCAGCGGCGATGTGACGATAGAACAGACAGGTGTGGCAGATGCACACGTCAGCGCGGCATCAGGAAACATCACGCTGAAACAGGTTCGAGGCCTTGTGTATGCGAGGACCGCGAGCGGCGCGATTATGGCAGAGGGTGGCGGGCAATCTCCCTGGTATCTGGAAACGGTGTCGGGCAACGTCGCGGCGCGAGTGCCTCCCAACATGGGGTTCGATCTCCACGCACATACCGTTTCCGGAAGCATCTCTACCACTCGGGCTTTGACGCTCCATGGAACAGTCAATAAACAGGAAATTATAGGAAAAGCAGGGAACGGCGGGTTTCTTCTGGATGTCAGTACGGTTTCGGGAAATATCGACATCGACTGGGTAGCATGACGGAACGCCGAAACTCCGGCAGTCAATGCGCAAGTTAGTTCTAAATCATTTCACGACCTCATTTTGGCCAGGCCGGATACGGTTTAAGAGTGCGCATCGCCGGTGCGGGACCTCTCTTTTTTAAGCTTCAGGAATGCCTTTTCCAAGGCAGGCGGCCATGCCTGGCCTAAGCCAACTGGCCCCCGTGTTTGACATCAGACATCACGCGGCGTAGCATTTTCCCATGGTTTCAACCCGAGACGAGCGCGGCGAGATTGAGTTGGAATGTCCATGCTGCGGCGCGCGTCTGAAAATTGACGTCTCTCTCGGCAAAGTGATCTGGCACGGGCAGCAGCCCAGAAAAGCCGAGGCCCCTGATATCGATCACTCCTCGCAGTTGCTTGAAAAGGAAAGAGCCCGGCGCGAGGCCCTGTTTCGCAGGAGTGCTGAAGACGAAAAATCCAAAGCTCAACTGCTCGATAAGAAGTTTGAAGAGGCCCTCAGAAGGTCCAAGGATGAGCCGGTCGTCCGGCCCTCTCGCGATTTCGATCTTGATTAGGAAAAGGAGAAAGTATTGCGAAACTCGTTGGTGCCGCCCGGACCATGATTTTCAGCAAAGGTGTTTCCTTTCCTTGAGCGTTGAACCCTGCCGAAAAGCTGTGTTAGGATGCGACGTTGCTCCGAAGCCTTAATAAAGTAAAGAGGTAAACCCTGAAAGTGTGAGGTGTCTCTCGTGAAAATCTACGACGGTGAGAATATCCGGAACGTTGCGTTGCTGGGTCATGCCGATACCGGGAAAACACAATTGGCTTCCGCGATGCTTCACACAGCCGGAGTCACCACGCGGCTGGGCAAGGTGGACGATGGCACATCTGTTACCGACTTCGACGAAGAGGAGATTGAACGTGGCTTTTCAATCAGTGCCTCCGTGGCCAACGCCGAATGGAACGGTACGAAATTCAATCTGATTGACACCCCCGGCTTCAATATTTTCCTCTACGAAGCCGAAGCTGCCCTGAAAGCCGCGGACGCGGCGTTGCTTGTGGTCCACGCGGTGGGCGGCGTGGAGGTTCAGACAGAAAAGACCTGGGGTTTCTGCCAGAAGTATGACCTGCCGCGCACGCTGGTGTTGAATCAGATGGATCGAGAGCGCGCAAGCTTCCGGCGTACGCTGGATGCGCTTATCGAGGCTTTTGGGCGGTCTGTGATTCCAGTTCAGCTTCCCATCGGTGAGGAAAAGGATTTCCACGGGGTTATCGATCTGGTGAGGATGCGGGCCGCGCTTTACGAGAGCGACGGATCCGGCAAGGCCAAAGACAGCGACATTCCCGCAGACATGCTTGAGGCCGCCACAACCGCTCACGAAGCGCTGGTGGAGATGGTTGCTGAGGGTAACGACCAGCTGATGGAGGAATTTTTTGACAAAGGTACGATTCCGGTTGAAGACCTAGTGCCGGGACTCCGGCAGGCGGTCGCCCATAACCGTTTGACCCCGGTTGTTGTCTCCGCGGCCCTGCCGAATATCGGGACCCAAGGTCTGCTGGAATTTATTGCCGATTATCTGCCCGCGCCAACAGCCAAAGGGACGATCGAAGGCCTTGACCATGAAGGAGGGCAGCCTGTTACGCGGAAGATCTCAAACGATGAGCCCGCCTCCGCTTTTGTGTTTAGAACTGTCGCCGACCCCTTTGCTGGGCGGCTCAGCCTATTCAAAGTGATGTCCGGCGTGGTGAAAAGTGAGGCGACGCTCCAGAACTTCAACCGCGGTGTAGCGGAACGGCTGGCGCACATCGCTGTTCCCCAGGGCAAGGCCCAGAATGCGGTTTCCGAACTTCGTGCGGGCGACATCGGCGTGGTGGCAAAGCTCAAAGAAACCTTGACCGGTGATACGCTGGGCGACAAGAACGCACCCATTATCTATCCGCAGGTGAAACTTGCCGAGCCAGCCATTTCCTTTGCCATCGAGCCGAAGTCCCGGGGCGATGAAGACAAGCTCTCGACAGCGATCCATCGGATGCTGGAAGAAGATCTGCTCCTTCGTTTTGCGCGCGATGAGCAGACCAAAGAATTCCTGCTTTCCGGGTCCGGACAACAGCATGTGGAAGTGGCCGTCTCAAAACTCAAACGGCGTTACAACGTTGAGGTAACGCTGAAAGCTCCCAAAATCCCCTACCGGGAGACGATTCGCGGCAAGGCCGATGCCCAGGGCAAATACAAGAAGCAAACGGGCGGCCATGGCCAATACGGCGACTGCAAGATCAAAATGGAGCCGCTGGCGCGCGGCGAAGGTTTTGATTTCGTCAATGACATCTTCGGCGGCGCAATCCCCAGAAATTACATCCCGGCGGTCGAAAAGGGGATACAGGAATCAGCAACGCGAGGCTATCTGGCAGGGTATCCCGTAGTGGACTTCCGGGTGATTCTCTATGACGGCTCTTACCACGATGTCGATTCTTCGGAGCTTGCTTTCAAGATTGCCGGATCGATGGCTTTCAAGAAGTGCATGGAAATGGCCAAGCCCTGTCTGCTGGAGCCCATTATGAACGCGGAAATCACCGTACCTGAAAACTATTCCGGTGACATCATGGGCAACATGACCAGCCGCCGCGGGCGCATCCAGGGTATGGAGCCCAAAGGCCATTCGACCGTCATCAAAGCACAGGTGCCGCTCGCAGAAATGCTGACCTACGCCTCAGACCTGACCTCCATGACGCAAGGGCGCGGAAGCTATTCAATGGATTACTCTCATTACGACATCGTGCCCCAGCAGATTGCTGACAAGATTGTCTCTGAGGCCAGGGCTGCGGGTCACGGCAAGGAAGAAGAAGAATAAGCAGGCTTCCGGATTCGACCGGTCGGGCGCCGGCCAGGAGGCGCAGGGCTTATGAAAAAAGCGATCTGTTTACTTTTCCTCCTCACATGTCCTCTTGTTCTCCGCGCTGCCCCGCCCAGGAAAATTCCTATCCTGGTTGATACCGATATCGGCACCGATATTGATGACGCGTTTGCCCTCGCCCTGGTCGCTCGAAGCCCTGAACTGCAACTGCTAGGAGTGACAACCGTCAGTGGTGACACTCATGCGCGGGCACGACTGGCCGCCAGGCTGTTGTGGGAGGCCGGTCTTCGCCGCGTGCCGGTTGCGGCAGGAGAGCCCGGCAGGCCTCTACCGATGGAGCAGACCCGCTGGGCCGATGGCTTCCGCAGCCCGCAGCTTCGGCCCGAGAGCGCCGTCAGCTTTCTGGATGCCACTCTGCGTCGCCAGCCGGGAACCACCACCATCGTGGCTATCGGACCGCTTACGAATATTGCCGCCCTCTTGCAGAAGGACCCGGCGATTGCCAAAAAAATAAGCCGGATTGTCCTGATGGGTGGCGCAATTCACCACGGCTACGGCGACGACCCGACCCCTGTTGCGGAATACAACATCGCGGCCGACCCGGCGGCGGCGCAGAAGGTGTTCGCATCAGGCGTTCACATCCTGATGGTTCCGCTCGACGTGACAGCCATGCTTCAACTCCACGGGGCCGACCGCCACCGAGTCTTTACCAACCTCTCGCCAATGACCGATGCGCTGACCATCCTATACAACCTGTGGCACCAGCGCACACCCACATTGTTTGATCCCATGGCCGTGGCCATGGTGATCGATCCCGGCCTGAGCCAGACACAACCTCTCAACGTTGAGATCGACTCAAACGGCTTCACTCACGTTGTTGACAACAAAGCACCCAACGCCACCGTCGCTTTGCATACTGACCCGCAGAAGTTCTTCCAGTTCTACCTTTCGCGGGTTGCCCCAGAGCCGAAGCAATAGAATCCCTGCTGCGTGAAAGCCACTTGCAAACGGTTTCGAGGCGGGACATAATCCCCGCCGTGCATGGCGTCAGACTGCTCACCCCCGATTGTCTCCAGCCAGCCATTCCGCCAGCGAGGCCAACTCAAAATCAAGGCAAGGACCCGCTGGCCGAATAAAAGCCACTGCCAATTAAGGCCAGGATGGATATGGCAAGAACGCGCGAACTCCGAT
>JAJYJL010000659.1 GCA_021789565.1 Acidobacteriota bacterium | reverse complement strand
GCCGTGAAATCTAACGCCGACTACCGCGTGACGGTCCAGGACATCGAGAACTGGATCGAGCGGCACAGGGCGATTCCATCCGGTGCCCTGGTATTTTTTCGGACCGGATGGGCTGCACGGTGGCCCTCGCAGGAAGACTATATGAACGTGGACACCAATGGCATTCCCCATTTTCCCGGGTTGTCAATGGACGTTGCTGGTTATCTCCTGGATCATGCCCGGCCGGTCGGGATTGGTATCGATACCGCCAGTGTCGATTACGGGCCTTCAGCAGATTGCCCAGTCCACAATCTCACGATGCGGGGCGGGATCTATCACTTGGAGAACGTGGCGAACCTTGACCAGTTGCCCGCGACCGGCTTCAGCGTCATCGCCTTGCCGCTAAAGCTCGGCGGGGGATCAGGAGCACCCGTGCGGGCCCTTGGGCTCATCCCAACAGAATCTGAAATTTGCCTCTAAATCGTATGCCTGAACTTCCAGAAGTTGAAACGGTTTTGCGCGGTCTGCGCAAGCGAGCGCTTGGCCGGCGAATTGTTGCGGCCGAGGTCCTGCACGCAGGTATTATCGCTGGCGATGTGGAAGATTTTATTTTGCAGATTCAAGGCCGGACTGCTGTTGCCGTCCAGCGGAAAGGCAAGGTGTTAGCTGTTGAGTTGGCTGACACGGAACGAGGAGAACCGATTTATCTTATCTTTCGTCTCGGAATGACGGGCCAGGTGACCATCCAGCCGGTTGATGTCCCGCTTGAGCCGCATACACACGTTCGACTGATGTTCGCTGACGAGAGGGAGGAGTTGCGTTTTCGCGATGTCCGCCGGTTTGGACGGTTGCGCAGTTGCACGCGCGAGGAACTGGACTCCCTGCTTAAGCGCCTTGGACCGGACGCTCAGCAGGCGACTCAACAGGAATTCCTTTGCGCGATGCGCGGACGCCGAGGAGCCATCAAAACTTGGCTGCTGAACCAGCAAGGCGTTTCCGGATTGGGAAACATTTATGCCGACGAGGCGCTGTTTGAAGCTGGCATCCATCCTCTTGCCCAGCCGAAACATGTCTCTCTCAACTCCGCGCACCGCCTTTATCGCGCTGTTCGGAAAGTTCTCAAGCGCGCCGTGAATCTTCAGGGAACCACTTTCCGCGACTACATCGATATTGAAGGCCGGCCTGGAAATTACCTTCAACGTCTGCGGGTTTATCAGAAAAACGGTGAGCCTTGCCCGCGCTGCGGGACCCCCATCCGCCGTGTTGTCATCGCCGGGCGAAGCAGCCACTTCTGCCCGCGATGCCAGCACCGTCCCGGGTATACGGCCAAAATGCGGGGATCGAACGAGTCGTCCCACTAGCCTTCCTGAGCAACCCAAGATCGGATTGATTTCAAAACCCAACTCCGGCGGACCAACACGACGCCTGTTCTGCTAAAATCCGCTTGCCATCCATGTCCGCATCCGTTATGGTAGGCTACTCTGCAGGAGATCTTCGAGGGCGACCATGTTGTTCAAAACTTTCAGTGCGGCGACATTTGGAATTGACGCTTACCTGGTTGAGGTGGAAGTTGACATCTCTGCCGGCAAACCGGATTTTACGACCGTGGGCTTGCCGGATGCCGCCGTCCGTGAAAGTCGCGAGCGCATCAAGGCCGCCATAAAAAATTGCGGCCTGGAATACCCGTTCCAGCGCATCACCGTGAACCTGGCCCCCGCCGACGTCAAGAAGGAAGGCTCGGGGTTTGACCTGCCGATTGCGCTCGGTATCCTGGGCGCGAACAGCGGCGCGCTGCTGAACAATCACTTGAAGAATTACATTTTTCTCGGCGAACTCTCGCTCGACGGCGGCATTCGCCCCGTCAAGGGCGCGCTGTCGATTGCTGCTATGGCCAAGCAGAAGGGCGTGCGCACGGTGGTGGTGCCAGTGGAGAACGCTCCGGAGGCGGCGGTGGTGGGCGACGTTCAGGTTTACGGCCTACGCTCGCTGCCGGAAGTAATTGACTTGATCAACGGCACGCGTGAGTTTAGGCCAACCAAAGTCAACACGGCTGAGATGCTGGATCACGGCAGCAAATACAACGTGGACTTCCACGACGTCAAAGGCCAGATGCACGCCAAGCGCGCTATTGAAGTTGCCACCGCCGGCGGCCACAACATCCTGATGATCGGCCCTCCGGGCGCAGGCAAAACAATGCTTGCCAAGCGCATCCCGACCATCCTGCCGCCGCTTACTTTCAATGAGGCTATCCAGACCACCAAGATCCACAGCGTGGCCGGTGTGCTCGATCCAGGCCTTGGCCTCGTGGGCGTGCGGCCGTTCCGTGCTCCACACCACACGATCTCTGATGCCGGCCTGATTGGCGGGGGCACCGTGCCGCGGCCGGGAGAGGTGAGCCTTGCGCACAACGGTTTGCTTTTTCTCGATGAGTTGCCGGAATTCGCCCGCAACGTGCTGGAAGTGATGCGCCAGCCGCTCGAAGACGGCTCAGTCACGATTTCACGCGCGTCCATGTCGCTGACATTCCCGTCGCGCTTTATGCTGGCGGCGGCGATGAACCCATGCCCGTGCGGGTTTTTCAATGATCCTTCGCGCGACTGCTCCTGCACGCCCCCGATGATCCAGAGGTACGTCTCCAAGATTTCCGGGCCCTTGCTCGACCGCATTGATATCCACATTGATATGCCAGCCGTGAAATATAGCGAACTCCGCCAGAGTTCGGGCGGGGAAAATTCGCAGGAGATTCGTGAGCGGGTCGTCCGCGCACGGGAGCGGCAGTTGCAGCGCTTCGAAGGCGAGAAGATTTACTGCAATGCGCAGATGAGCCCGCGCCAGATTCGGAAATACTGCAACATCTCTGCGGATTGCGACCGGTTGCTCGAAAGCGCCATGACGCGGCTGGGCCTCTCTGCGCGCGCCCACGACCGCATCCTCAAAGTTTCCCGCACCATCGCCGATCTCGACAGCGCCGAATCCATTGGAGGCGAGCATATCGCTCAAGCAATTCAGTATCGGTCCCTCGACCGCAATTACTGGGCGTGAGGGGATGGCCATTTTGAAATCTGAACCATAGGAACTGGCAGCAAGATGACGGTCACGGAACTATTTAATGCTGTGGGTGAACTAGAGATGCTTCACCCGTGTGTTCCAATCCTTTGGGGGGACCGCATCGGGATTTCCAATCTGCCCATGTGCAAAGGGGTTTACGTGGTTGCGCGTACTGCAGACCCGGATAGCAGTTGCGAGCCCTCCGATCTCCAACTGGTTGACTCACATTTTGACAGCTATCACTTCAATCGCGAGTACGAGCGACACAGATGGCTACCGTCCGAACCAGTTCTTTACATAGGGCAAGCCACGAGAGGGACGATCAGGAAACGTGTCAGAGATTTCTATCGCCATAAGGTTGGGTCGAAGGGTCCTCATGCCGGTGGCCAGATCCTTAAGCTGTTGGGGTGCGAGCGGTGGGTTTACTGGGCAACCGCAAATGCACCGGAGGATTTGGATCGGTTGATGCTTTCCGTTTTCAGAATGCAAAACCACCAGGTTCCTCGATTCGGAAATGCGTTACGCGGAGCACGGAAGCGGCTTTGTCGGTCACGTTGACGCGCCGCCAAGGCTGCTGGCTCCTTTGACCGAAACACATATCCTGTATAATGAACGGTTGATACTCATTTTGTCCCCCGGGCTCTCCACTGGCCTGGGAAATTCCTCAAGTGTGATTTTGTGCGGAGGCTTCTTATGGCGGTACACATGGTCAAATGCGTAAAGTTGCAGAGGGAGTTGCCGGGTCTGGAAGAACCGCCCTGGCCGGGCGAACTCGGCCAGCGCATTTACGACAACGTGTCGCAGGAAGCCTGGAAGCTCTGGCTGGATTACCTGAGGATGCTGATCAACGAGTACCGCCTGGCACCCGCCAATCCCGAATCGCAGGAGATCATCGCCCAGCAGATGGACAAGTTCTTCTTCGGCGAAGGGGCTGAATTGCCTCCGGGTTACGTCCCGCCAAAGAAAAAAGGCTGAAGAGCCTTCGAGTTCTTGTGTTGGCGCTCAGAGTCATCCCGGCTGGGCGGGGGAGCGTGTCCCCTTTCTTGAAAAAGAACTGGGAGTCTCAGCCCGGCTCTACATAAGGGATTAAACAAGGCTTCTCAAATGACCGGTAACACAGGACTCAGCACAAAATGCAATTTCTTATGGGCGTCGTGCAGGGCCTCCTCGACGAACCCGGGGGATGATCCGTGCGCAAAGATGAATCCGGGATAGCTGGCTCCTTCTGGAAGTGGGACTAGTTTCTGGCCGGGCTGTGCAGTGATGACAATCTCGTTCACGCCGGGTGTGGCGCGGGCCTGTTCAATCCCTTCGACGCGCTGGAAAATACCCACCCCAGGAATGGGAATCATCATCACGCCGGATGCGGCTTCCTCGCGTCGCATTGTTTCAATATCCTCACCCAAAGCCAGCTGGATTATCAGTTCTTCGAGTGAGACAATTTGATCCCGGCCGAGTGCGCGGAAGCAAAGCGCGCGCGCACATAGTCCACCGATGGACCTCGCAGCCAGCTCCAGAATACAAGGTCCCCGGCTGTTGATTCGCAGTTCGGCGTGCAATGGGCCGTGGCGCAGACCAAGCGCCTGCACCGCGCTCCGCAATGTCTCAATGATCTCTGCTTGTGTTTCGAGGGGCAGCCGGCACGGTGTCACGTAAATACTCTCTTCAAAATAGGGTCCAACCAGCGGGTCGGGCTTGTCGAACACGGCCAGAATCTTCAGCCTTCCGCGATCCACCACGCCCTCAACAGCGATTTCTTCTCCCTCAATATATTCTTCTACCTGTAGATAATTGCTCGTTTCTTCCCGTCTGACCTCGACTTCCGGCGAGTGCAGCAGGGACCGGACTCGTTCGAACGCCCAGATGAATTCCTGCGCGTTGTTGGCGCGAATGACTCCCCGGCTTGCAGACAGCGCCAGCGGCTTAAGGACACAAGGGAATCCAATGGGTGCAACACCAAGTTTCACGATGTCCAAGGGATCAGCGGCAATCGGGAAACGGGCAAAGCGCGGGACGTTGAGCCCACACTCCTCCAAACACTGGCGTGAACGATACTTGTCGCGGCAGATGTCGGATGTTTCGCGGCGGTGGAACAGCAGACCGAGCGCCTCCGCCGCTCTTGCGGCGGTGGGAGGCGTTGAGTCCCCGAGGGCCACAATGGCATGGACTGCCTCGCGGTGTGCGTGTTCGATGATCTTCGAGGCAGATGCGTCCGGATCTTCAAATCTCAGCGCCAGAGCACCGTCCTGCCAGGGATCGTCCAGAATGCGGCAGCGGTCGGATCCGATAACCACTGTGAGGCCGAGTTTTTCTGCCGCCTGGACGAACGCTCGCGACTGGTAGCCGGTGGTTGTTGTTAAAAGCAACAGCCGCCGTGGTTCGCCGTCAGGAGTCGATGGCCCGGCTTCAATGGTGCACTTCTTCATAAAGCTATGCCGACATAAAGTTAGCCTTGTGCATGTCGTGGAATTTCTTCATGCCCGCGTTTGCGCCGAGGATGACGGTGACCTGCCCCCGTTCTCTGT
>JAJYJL010000658.1 GCA_021789565.1 Acidobacteriota bacterium | reverse complement strand
TCTTGTTAATCACGGCTACCAGCAGGTAGCGACCGTCAGGCGTGGTTGCGGTCCCATACCCGATGCCGGGCAGTTCCACCCAGCGAGCAACCTTGTTGGCAGCCGTGTCGATCACCGCCAGGCGAGGACTGTGCTGGTCAGACGTAAAGGCATAGCGATCGTCTACGGAAACAGCGATGCGCTGGGTCTCCTTGCAGATAGGGATAACTGCAAGGGTCTTTCGGGAGGCAACATCGAGCACCGATACTGTGCCCGCGCCGACATTTGCGGTGTAAATGCGGCGGCCATCATGCGAGAAAGCCAGCATGTGCGATTCGCGCTGTCCGGTGGGAATGGAGCCTACAACCTTGTTGGTTTTGGGATCGATGATGGTGACGGTGTCCGCAAGTTCGGTAGAAATGTAAAGGAGCCCGTCGGTGGGAGAAAAGCGGGCGCAATGCGGCCGCAGCGGGCGGTCCAGATGGATGGTGGAAACCACCTTGCGGCTGGCGAGATTGACCACGTCAATGGTCTGGCCGTCGGTCCCCGGCTGGCCCACACCGGAATTTCCGTAGATCGGGACGTATGCGGTTTTGCCGTCTGGCGATACAGCTACCTCGTGACCGGTGAATCCGGTTTCTGTGACGCTAGCGATTTCCTTGCCCGCTACTGGATCTACAATTCCCAGCGTGCTGTTGCCCTTATTGTCTACTACCAGCAAGCCGCGGGCGGAGGAACGTGATGCTGGCCGGCCGGCAGCCGCAAGAATAAGTAACGGAGAAACCAATACCATTCCAAAAAGTATCGAAGAAGCTCGAGTGATCATCATGGTCTTCTTCCTCTCGGCGTACCGATAGACTTGTTAAATGACGGATTGCCCCAGGGTGCAGTTCGGAATTCAATAAGACAACGTGGTCTTTTCCTGAGAACGGGTCCACATCTGCCGGCCAGCTCAGGCCCTGGAAACGGCATCCCTTAAAGCCCCGGCTTTAACGCACGTTATGGAATGTTGTCGCGAGCCGTTTCACAATCGGCGCAGGGACAAAGTTCCCGGAGATAATCAAAAGTATAGATACCGGAAGAGTGCCCATCACTCCAATAAATCTGCAGAGCGTAGCGCCCCACTAGTTCCGCCTTGTCCGGCTTCAGCGGCCCGGTGCCGAACATTGGGAGCGGCCCGCCTTCCCACTGCGGCGCGGGTTCGGAATTGAGGCACGTGGCGCAAGGGCACCGGTTGCGAAGGTACTGGTAAGAATATGCACTGTGATGTCCGTCTGCCCACTCCACGACCAGATCGTTGCCGTCGCCATGCAGCCGGATCGTCCTGGGAGCTAAGTCCACGCCCTCACTCCTAAATGATCTCTGGCACGTGTTCGCCGGCGCGGCTCACCTGTTCCACAAGGGCCTTTGCTACGGCTTGGTAAGCCTCCGCCAGCGGCGAATTCAGATCGAGCGCAATCGGCCGTCCGGCATCGCTCTGGATGCGGACCTTGGGATCGAGCGGAATTTCACCCAGAAAAGGAATTTCCAACCGGTCCGCCGCCTCTTTGGCCCCGCCATGGCCAAAAATCTCTTCCCGAACGCCGCAGTGGGGGCACACATAATAACTCATGTTCTCGACAATTCCCAGAATGGGTATGTTCAGCTTTTTGAACATGGCGATCGCCTTCCAGGCGACATCGAGCGCAAGGTCCTGCGGTGTGGAAACTATGACCGCGCCGGTCAGCGGAATAGTCTGCGAAAGGCTCAGCTGGATGTCACCGGTTCCCGGCGGCAAATCCATCACCAGGTAGTCGAGTTCGCCCCAGTTTACGTCACCCAGAAACTGCTGGATCGTTTTGTGCAGCATGGGGCCGCGCCAGATGATGGCTTCATCGTGCGGAAGAAAAAAACCCATGGAAATGATCTTGACGCCCCATTCGACCGGAGGTTCGAGTTTGCCATTCACCACGCGGGGTTCCTGCTTGACGCCCATCAGGGCCGGGACACTGGGCCCGTAAACGTCCGTATCCATCAGGCCGACCTTTGCGCCCTGGCGATAGAGCGCCACGGCAAGGTTAGCTGCCACAGTGGACTTGCCGACTCCGCCCTTGCCGCTGGCTACGGCAATAGTGGTCTTTACCTGTGGAATCAGGTTGGATTTTGTTTTGGGAGGGGCCGCCGAGGGGGTGGCGATTTCAACCTCGACCTTTTCGACGCCAATCGTTTCAACCGCCTTTCGGATAGCTGCGGCAAGCTGGGAATTCGCTTTCGGAGAGCCGGCCGTCTTCATCTCAATCACGATCACCGTGCGGTCGGTCGCGACCTCAATGTCCTTGACGTAGCCCAGTGAAACGATGTCCTTCTGCTGCGCAGCATCCTCGACGCCTTTCAGCGCCTCCAGCACCTGCTGCGGACTGACTCTCTGGCTCATGTTTTCTCCCGGATATTCTTTCTCAATGGATTAAATAGCATTCTCAGGTGCGGTCGGCGAATTGTCAAACTGCGACCCAGCGCCCTTACTGCGGGCGCCGGACCAGGCGCGCAATCGCGTGGAGAAGATCGTATTTGGTCAGGATTTCGTACCGGTGTTCGCCTAGGTCAATAAAAACAGCCGGGCAATCTCTCGTGATGCAGGATGTCACCTGGTCGATGACGGCCGAGGGCGGCAGCACCGGGAAAGCCTCGCGCATGGCTTCACGGACGGCGAGTTTCTTGAAGTCCTTGCCCTGCAGCGTCAAGTCCAGGATGTCATCCTCATAGAGAGCGCCGACGGGCGTTTCATTTTCAAAGACGGGGAGTTGCGAAAAGTCATTGGCCTGCATCCGGTCGAGCGCATCGTCAAGCGAATCTGAAGGCGACAGCCGTACGAGTTCCTGAGGCTGGCCCATGGCAGCCTTGGCCTGCACAATGTCCGAGGCGGTCAGCGGCAGTCCCGACTCAAAGTAGCGGTTGTCCCGCATCCACTCATCGTTGTAGATCTTGCTCAGATAGCGCATACCCGTGTCCGGAACAAAAATCACCACAAAATCCTTCTCAGTCAGCGAGGGAAGCACCTTCATGGCCCCGGCAATGGCCGTTCCCGCGGAGCCGCCGGCAAAGATGGCTTCCATGCGGGCCAGCTTGCGCGCCCAGAGGAACGAATCCTTGTCACCCACCTGAACGATGTCATCAATCACGCTGAAGTCGAGGGCCTTGGGCAGGAAGTCTTCTCCGATTCCCTCCACCTTGTAAGTTTCCGCTTTGCCCATTGTGCCGCTATGGAAAAAGTCATGAAGAATAGATCCCATAGGGTCTACGCCGATAATCTTCACTTCCGGGTTCTGCTGCTTCAGGTAACGCCCGATCCCCGTGATCGTTCCGCCCGTTCCCATGCCTGCGATAAAGTGTGTGATCCGTCCTTCGCTGTCCTCCCAGATTTCCAGTCCCGTTGTCGCAAAATGAATGGCAGGATTTGCGGGATTATCGTACTGGTTGGCGTGGAAAGAGTTTGGAATTTCCCTGGCAAGCTTTTTGGCGACAGAAGTATAACTGCGTGGGTCATCCGGAGCGACGGCCGTCGGGCACACAATCACTTCGGCCCCCATCGCTTTCAGCAGGTCAATCTTTTCCTTGGATTGCTTGTCTGTGATGGTGAAGATGGCCTTGTAGCCCTTGATGACGGCCACGAGCGCCAGTCCCATGCCGGTGTTGCCCGATGTCCCTTCAATGATGGTGCCGCCGGGCTTCAGCAGTCCGCGCTTTTCGGCATCCTCTACCATGGAGATGCCAATCCGGTCTTTGACGCTGCCGCCGGGATTCAGGTAGTCGCACTTGGCATAAACTTCCGCTTTGAAGCTGCGGCCCAGGCGGTTGAGCCTGACGAGAGGTGTGTGGCCGATGGCCTCAAGAATGTTGTTATATCGCATAAGAACACCGTTCAATTGAAGGTTTCGAGCCATTATAACCCACGAAAGGTGAGGAACAGGGAGATCGGCTTGTGATTGGATGGGCTTCTGCTCCCTCCCTGCTGCGAGGGCCGGAAGGGAGCAGGCAGATCAATCACGGCTTGCGGTTCGGACGAGAGTAGTACGACTCCGCGCTCACATGTGCGCGTATCAGGATGTTGCGGCGGTAATTTTCTCGACATGGATGGTCTTCGTGCCGGCGTCAAGGGTCCCGTTCACGTTGACCTTCTCCCCGGCGAACTGTTCGGGTGTTTTCTGGTCGTCAAGCTGATAGGTCGTATTCGTCGCCGCGTTGTAAAGAACGTACGTGGCGCCCATCTTCACGCACTCCAGAGTGCATTCTTTCGCATTCTTCATCTTCCCGCTTTGCAGCATCTGCCCGTGGCCGCCCATCCCTGCGCACATGCTGTCCATAATATCACCCGAAAAAGAGTTTGCCGCGTTTGTGGGAGCGGCGGCCTGGCTTTGGCCCGTCGAAGCGCTCGACTGTGAGCCGCTGTTTGCGGGCTGCTGGCTGCAGGCAGCCGTCAGCAAAATCAGAATTCCTGCCAGAGTCAATGCAATTTTCTTCATCTTTGCCCCTTTGGCCCAGCCAGTCCCTGCTTTCTATCTCTCAAAAGCGGCGCCGGCGGGCATGTCAAATTGTTTGTCTTTTCATCCTGCTCTGCTTGATGCCGGGAGTCCAGCGGAATCTTCCCATTCCGATTCTTATCGCCTGGCAACCTGATGGATTGCCGAAGGAGCACTGATTAAGGTCATCGCCAGTGAAGGGAGGCATATGCATTTGCGGTCACAGGAAAATCCCAGCAGATGCTTCGCTCCGCTCGGCTTGGCCCGGAAGCGGATTCCACAGAGTTGCTAGCGCGCAACACTCCTGATCTTGGCAATCAGCCCGCGGGCCTGGCCCTGCATCGAGTTCTGGCTGCTGGCGGCGTGTTCCAGTGCGGCGATGGCCTGGCGATGATTTGGTGGGTAGAGCGCCTCATAGGAATAACCCAGGAAATAATAGGCTTCCCCCAACAATTCAGGATTGGCGCTCAACAGCTCGGTGGCCTGCTGAAGTTCCTTGATGGCTCCGGCGGTCCGGTGGGATGCCCCGGTCTTTTCAAGCTCCAGGTAGCCAACGGTCAGGTGGGCCATGCCTTCCTGCAGGTTCTGCTGGGCCTTGAAAGCGTCATCGGTCATACCCTCGGGCTTCTTCGTCGTGGGGACCAGCGTGAGGACTTTTTGGGCGTACTCCTCCGCTTTGGGCTGGTTGGTACGGCGGCGCAGCGCATAATCATAAGAGACAAGATTCAACGCCTCAATGTTGTTTGGGTCAGCGGCGATGGCCTTAAAATCTTCCATCTGTTTTAAGAACGCCGGACCGTCAATTTCGCCTTCCTTACAAACCGAACAGGCTGAAAGCCACCAAGCAGTTTGAGAATCCGGATTATGCTCTGCCGCTTCTTTTCTAACCTGCATCACAGCGTCTTTAGTATAATTGGCGTGGAGATGGGCGGCTAATTCCTGTTTTTCTCTCGGAATTGCATCAGTGGCACAAGCTATGCCAGCGTCAAAACCAGGAGCTTTCTCGTTAGCGTCCTGCGGGATGCGTTCCATTAAAGAGCCGGGTTAAATATACGCTGGCCACTCGCCAAGTTTGGCT
>JAJYJL010000657.1 GCA_021789565.1 Acidobacteriota bacterium | reverse complement strand
TGTCTGAGACCAATAACCGACGTGATATTGGCGATAGCACTCAAGTAGCAATTCGCCACGAACGTCATGTGTGATTCGAGCCCAAAGAAGGCGAGGACCAAGGTAGAGCGCAGCTTGAAAAAGTCGCATCCACGCCTTTGCGTGGCAATAATGTAGCGGGTTCTGTCGTCTATCAATAATCGCCAGACACCGACCGTTCCAATATTCGCGCTTGAGGTAGTAAGCCTGTCTCGCGCGCGCACCAGACATTCTGTGAAGAACTACTGCACCAGCGCTGTACCAAACCCGTCTACCACGTCTCATCAAACGAAACAACAGCTCAACTTCCTCTCCGCCGAGAAGTTGGGTACCCGTTCGCCCAAGAGTCGTTACAAACGCGCCTTCGCCACCTAAGGCAGAAACCTTTATGGCGAGGTTGGCCCCGATCGGAACCGTGCGCCCTGCAAACTGAAAATCGCGCCCGCCTTTGTCGAATCCAACTATCTCCTTCTCGCATCTTCTTACAGCCTCTTCTGGAGGATCATCCCAGTGCGCGAGGACTCTTCCGCCGACGCAATCCGCATTCGTCCGCGCGAAAAATTTCGCACATTTCATTGAGCCAGTTCGGGGGTACTAGGACGTCGTCGTCCAAGAACGCGATGATCTTGCCTCGACATTCGCGGATCGCCCGGTTACGTGCGCAGCTTAGTCCAGGTGTGCTTTCGTGTATGTAGCGCACAATCTGTTTTGTCCGCACCGCAATCTGCTTCACGATAGGTTCCGCCGAACGTACAACATCGTTATCGATGACTAGAATTTCCCAGTTCAGGTGTTGCGAAACTTGTTGTTGCAAGAGACTCTCAATTGAATCTCTCAAAAGTGGCAATCGTTTGTAGGTGCAGATGGCGACTGAAATGTCGAGCCTGCATGTATTAGAATCACTCTGCGCTGTGTCAAGGGAGGGAGACATTACTGAGTTCTCTCGCTTTGCCGGAAAAACCGCAGGTGGTTATCGGGATCGGTCAACGTAAGCCTCGCCAACACGGTCATCGCAAGAAACGTAGGGAATGACGCGCTGTTGATGAGGAATGACTCCGTAATCATGTTGATTGCCAGCCATACGAGAAGCGCTACTGCGAAGCAATGATCGGGTTCAGCCTCAGCGAGGCTAGCTGATCGATAAATGCTTAAGGCAAGGCCAATACAGAGAAGTGCGAGACCGATTCCGCCCACTTCCAAGAAAGCCCCGATATAGCCCGAGTGTGGTGAACTCATCCATCCCGATGAATCCGACAGGTTAAGGAGAATTGTCGGGCTCAGAAATGTGTTGTAACCGAATCCGAGGTACGGCTTTTGGAATGCGAATTCCAAGCACTGATTCCACAGCGGCAAGCGGCCAGTCAGTGTGCTTACACTTGCAACGCCCTCTACCCCGCGCCCGAATGAGGCAAGCGCCAACGTAAAGCGTTGCACCCCTTCACTGATGGCCATTGCTGTTATGCATGCACCAACTGTGAGTACTGCAAGAATCAGCGCCTGCGTCTTCCTGCGGCCGTCCAAACTGGCAATTCGGGATACCAGAATGCTAACTAGCGTTGCGCCAAATGCAACCCTGCTCTTGGTTAGAGCGAGAAACAGAATTCCTATACCAATTGTGAGGCGATAAAGAGCCCTGCGCTTGGGTGAGAAGGCCGCAAGATGCCACGCTGAGAGGGACAGAATCGAGCAGTTCCAGGCTTGGCTCACGGGATGCATTACGCCCCCGAATCGCCATTCCTCACTCCCAATCTCGCTGTAATGCAGCAACTCGGCCAAAATGCTGGCTCCCAGGGTTGCGGCTGAAATTAACAATGCACATTTGACGATCTGCCGTGACGTGACCTTGTGTGCCACAGCAATCGCGCCAGCTGACATCATGATGAGCCTCGTAGATCCTCTCATGGTCAACTCATGGTCTACGGTCCACCCGATGCTGGCGCATGCTAAAAGCACATAGGCTATCAGCACGACTCCCGCAACTCCCTTCGGTTGGAGTGGCCACCTTCCGCTTCGAAGCATGCTGACGAGAGCGTAGCCGCCAAGACAGCACAAGGCGAGTTGCCTAAAGCCTGAACCAGTCCTTATGGACTCTTCCAGTTGTCCCGCGCTAACCGTCACTACGTCGTGCCACGTGGCGGTTAGCTGCCAACCGGCAAGGGCGAATACCAATAGTAGAAACGAGCTGAGAAACCAAGGTACAGTGTCGTCTTGATAACGCATTAGTTTAGCTAAAGCTCGGCACATCGTTCGCTTTGCATCTGAGCGCAGCCTGATATGTTCGGGCCAAAATGCGCGCTTTGTTGGCCCAATCGAAGTGTTCTTTCACTCTTTGACGCGACGCACTACCCATGCAAAGGCGGAGTGGAGCATCCTTTGCCAATCGTGAAATGGCGCGCGTGAGTTCATCTATCGTCTTCAACTCGCTGCTAGGACGAACCTTAATTCCGGTCTCTCGAGTTACCTGAAGAGCCGGGCCGCCAAGATTAAGGCAGACAACGGGACGCCCGGCTGCCATTGCTTCAAGGCATACCCAGCCACCCGACTCGTGGAGGCTCGGATGAATGAGTACGTCACACTCCGAAAGCCTCTTCAGCACTTCAGTCCGGACCATAGTGCCCCAGATAGTGACCTTGTCGGAGACTTCTAAATCTCGCGCGAGCTTCTCCAATCGTGTCCGCTCTGGGCCATCCCCAAAGATCCAGTACTCGCTTTCTGGACACTGTCGATGGAATGACGCAAAGGCTCTGAGACTCAAGTGGAATCCCTTCCAGTGCAGCAGGCGACCGATACTAACCAGTCGGAACGGCGGGCCACTGTGCAGTGGCAACGAAAAGAGGCGCTCCAAATCTGACCGATCAAGTCCGACCGAGGAGAGAACTGAAACCTGCCCGCAACCCAGTCTCCGCATTCGCGAGGCAGTTTCCTCGCTCGTCGCGAGTCCAATCGAAGCTTCCCTCGCAGTCCGGCGGAGAAATGGGTCATGCTCACTAATCTTACGGGCCAGAGCGCGCGTGGCTTCATGGAGCTTTCCTCGAAAGCCAAAGGAAGACCAAAACGCTACCGGCGCAGATTCGCCACCACCTACCGGTCCCCATACAAAGGGTGTTGGCAACATTGACAGAAAGCTTGGCGACCAATACCGCGTCATCGTAACGTGATGAATTAGGTCAAAATGGATCACACGATTTAGCCTCAGTCCCGCGAAATACGCGGCAACTTGCCACAGGTAATAGTGAATCTCTGTATCTGAACGACGTATGGATGGGGCCGTCCACAAGGGCACATCGACATAGACAAACCGCGCCGTAGAACCGTCTCGGGTGTCAATATGTGGAGCTATTGAGGCGCGATTTCGGCCCGGCGTCAACACCCAAACATCGTGGGACTTTGCAATTTGCTGCACAAGGCCCCACCCAATTCCTTGTTCTGACCCTTTTCCGGGCTCGCAGTAATAAGCTGAGACTAGTACTTTCATATTGCAGTCCTAAGATCGTTCTCCGTAACGCATATTTCTCACCATAAAGAGAAACATTAATGCGCCAATGGAAATATGAGACGCGAGCAGACCGCACAGCGAGCCGCGAATTGCGAGTGTGGCAGTCAACGGAATACCGATAACCAGAGCAACTAGGCAGCCAACCGATGATGCTATAAATAGGAGTTTTGATTTTTCTAAAGCTGCAAGACCTGCCCCGAAAACTATCGATATACTCTGAACTACTGTGAGAAGACCCAATAGCAACACGGTTTCTAACGCGAGGTCGCCGTACTTGTTTCCGTATAAGATATGTGGCAGCTGAGTTCGGAACGTCCACAGTACTACAAGGTAAGCTGTGCAAAAGGCGCCAAAGAGACCTAACGACAGCATCATTACCTTAAACATTCCCGGGAGACCTCTAGCATTGCGTTCCCTCACCAGAAGTGGGGTCAACAGCACGCCTAGAGCGGAGATGGTCTGTAATGCTGGCATGGCAAGATTTAGGATCGCTTTTAGCGCGCCAGCCTGATCCAATCCAGCCCATGCAGGAAGTGCAACAAAGTATATTTGGTCGTAGACCCAGGAGGGCCCCGCCGAAGCGAGCAACCACTTGCCATATTGCCAGTGATCGATTCTGATTTCGGATGGGTTCTTTGATTCTCGAGTGAGTTGTGGGCGTATCCTGATTACCAGAAACATACAAACGAAGAAACTTCCGGCACCGAGCGCTAGAAGACCTGTAACTGGCGAAAGTCGGTTCAAGGAGCGGAGTGTCAAGGCCCCGCCGAGGACAAGAGCTAGATAAAGAACGCCACTCACTGCAGCCCATTCTGGGCATAAACGAACATAGAGTGCCCTACGGAGGAGCCAGAGAAGGACCAGAATCGGTGCAGTTACGGCCATCGCGAAAAGAGCCTTTCCGGTAGCTGGAGAAGAGAATCGGTAAACAATCAATGAAGCCGTCGAGAGTAATCCGGAAACAGGAATCATGAATGCAAAATGCTGGCGTAATAAGATACCGAGATATTCCGGAAAGCAGTCACGATATTTGGCCGCCCCGAATACAAGCATCGGTGCAATGAAAAGCGCGTTGTGGATGATTAGAAGTAGGAGCAAGACCGAGTAGGCAATTGCAAATGCGCCATACTCACTGGGCGACAACCAGTGCGCCAAGAGGATATTAAGCAGAAAATGGGAACCTGCAAAGATACCTTGATCTGCAATCGCGAGCATTCCCTTCTTCAACCAACCGAGCCACCGTGTAATCTTGGATCGTAGACGATCGGTAGAAGTAACGAATCCTAATTCTGCTGTCGCCACCCTGTGACCCCTTTATGCCGCTCCGACGCCCCTTACCACTGCCGGTATTGTTTTAGCCAATATCTTTATATCCAGCCACAACGACCACCGATCGATGTACTCCATATCAAGACGCATCCATTGATCGAACGAAATGGCACTGCGGCCACTAACCTGCCAGAGGCATGTGATTCCGGGGCGGACACTGAAACGCCGTCGCTGCCAATCTCTATTGAATCCTGTGTAGTCTCTGACGGGAAGCGGCCGCGGACCGACAAGGCTCATGTCGCCTCTAATGACATTGAAGAGTTGGGGTAGTTCGTCGATGCTGGTTTTGCGAAGAATCTTGCCAACTCGTGTGGTGCGCGGATCGTCTTTTATCTTGAATACGGGTCCTTGCACTTCATTCACCGACTCCAAATGCACCTGCAGCATCTCAGCATTTGTCACCATGCTGCGAAATTTGAATATCCGAAAACGCCGTTTGTTCAGCCCGATGCGCTCCTGCGAGAAGAATGCCGGCCCTTTTGAATCGAGCTTTACAAAGATGAAAGCCGCCAGCATGATTGGACTGAAAAGAATGAGGAGCAAACTCGATCCGACAACATCGACCAAGCGCTTGAGCCCGAGACCTATTTTGTCAGTTGGCACCCGGTAGTAACTGAGAAGGAAATCATTTCCCACCTGAGCCACCTCGGTCGATGCAGTTCCGTTCTCGAAAAGATCAGTGAGAACCCTGACCACCACGCCGTGCTCCTCGCAG
>JAJYJL010000656.1 GCA_021789565.1 Acidobacteriota bacterium | reverse complement strand
TTGGGGATCAGCAAGGACGAAAAGGTGGTTCTGTTTTTCGGCAATATCCGTCCCTATAAGGGTCTTGAATATCTGGTTGCCGCATTTCAGCGGCTGGTAGCCGATCACGCTGAATATCGCCTGATCATAGCCGGCCGGCTATTCAAAGGAACCGAGAATTACTGGGCGGAAATACAGCAGGCCATCCGGAGCTTGCCGGTTCAAGGGCGGGTCATTGTTAAGAGCGAATTCATCCAGGACGAAGAGACTGAGTTGTATTTCAAAGCATCTGACGTCCTGGCGCTGCCTTATACGGAAATCTTCCAAAGCGGAATTCTTTCGTTGGGATATAGTTTCGGGCTCCCTGTAATCGCGACGGATGTGGGATCGTTCAGAGAAGACGTCATTGAGGGAACAACAGGATTCGTTTGCAGTCCCCGCGATCCTGTCGATATGTCCGACGCCATTGAGACGTATTTCCAGAGCGAACTCTTCAAGAACCTGAACAGACGGCGGCAGGAAATAAAAGATTACGCAGAAGAACACTATTCCTGGCAGTCCGTCGCCGGACTTACGTGCAATGTGTATGCAGGGCTGTTAAAAGAGAATCGGTTGTGAATCCGTCGGCTGCTCCAGCGATGGCCGCATGCCAGGCTCCGGCGGGTAGGGTACTTCTCCGTTGAGTCAGAATATTTGCCAAGCCGGCAACCTGTTGTGTTTGCACGGGAACCAGGCTGGCCTTTGCGCACAATTTGATGTTCCTGACCTTTTACTGTTCCCCTGTCCAGTAGATAGAGCTCTTGCGGTGTTCGTATACTGTAAGCGCTAAGGGAACATCTACGACGACTGTTATTTCGTAGAAGTCCCGGCAAAATCGAGTTTAAGAGGCAGAGGGAAAATGGAACGTAAACTGTCAGTGCTTTTTTTAATTGTCGTGATTGGGTTTCCCGTATATATGCGGGCCCAGAGCGCAAGCGGGATTATCTCCCCGAGCAGAATGATTAACTGGAGCAATGCTGGAGTAACAGGCGGCATTCCGAACCGCACCACGGTCTGTGCCACGCTCAGTGCGGGAGCCACTGCATCTCAAATCAATAGTGCCATCGCATCCTGTCCAAGCAATCAGGTAGTTTATCTGAATGCCGGCACTTATAACCTGTCATCAGGGATTGATTTTGGCGGCCATAGTAACGTTACTCTTCGTGGCGCCGGTCCCGACAAAACCCTTCTTGTGTTCACTGGAGATACGAGTTGCAACGGACTTAGTGCTGACATCTGTATTGCCGGCAGCAACAGCTGGCAGGGCGGGCCGAACAATGTCGCGAACTGGACTGCCGGTTACGCTGCGGGAACGACGCAGATCACCTTGAGTAACACTAGCAACCTTCACCCCGGATCCAGCTTTATCGTCCTGGACCAGTTGGATGATTCCTCCGACAACGGGAATGTATTTGCTTGCAGCGCGCAGGGAGTATGTTCCACGGAAGGAACGGGCGGCGGCGGCCGCTCCAATCGCGCCCAGCAGCAACTCGTGACCGTTACTGCTGTCAGTGGAAATACGGTGACGATCTCCCCCGGACTCTACATGCCAAACTGGCGGGCATCCCAAAGCCCCGGAGCATGGTGGGCGAACCAGATCACCTCGGGAGACGGCATCGAGAATATGTCCCTCGATCACACGAACAGCAATGATACGTCCGGGATCGGGTTCAATAATGCATCAAATTCCTGGATTGAAAACGTCAAATCGATAACTCCCAATCGCAATCATGTCTGGATGTACATTGCTACGCATATTGCCGTCCAGGACAGCTATTTCTACGGAACGAAGAACGGCGCAACGCAAAGCTACGGCATCGAAGCCTACCAGACTTCCGATTGCCTGATTGAAAATAACATTTTGCAACACATTGCGAGCCCGATGGTTCCCTCCGGACCGGACGCCGGAAACGTTTACGCGTATAACTATACGATTGATGACTACTATCCCGTATCCTCGAATTGGATGATGGATGCCTATCAGCCCCACGGTGCGGGTGAGGACATGAGTCTCTTTGAGGGCAATCAAGTTGATGGGGTCCGATCCGACGCCATTCACGGCACGCGCGATTTCCTGACTTTGTTCAGAAATCGCATTCTCGGCTGGCAGAGCGGGTCCACCAACAACACAAAGGTGATCGGCGTCGAATCATTTGGCCGATACTTCAACATGATCGGCAATGTGCTCGGGTATCCAGGGAGTCACACCCAGTACGAGGACCTTGCTCCAAGCGGCTCAAATCCGAATAAGAGCATTTATGTTCTGGGATGGAGCGGGAATGATGGGACGACAGCCAATATTCCCAACGATCCCCTGGTTGCCACCACTCTGATGCGGTGGGGAAACTATGACGTTGCAACGGGCACCGTCCACTGGGATTCCAGCGAGGTCCCAAGCAGCCTTTCCCTGTATGCGAACCCCGTGCCTTCAAGCCAGACCTTGCCGTCCTCATTTTTCCTTTCGTCAAAGCCGGGCTGGTGGGGAACGCCCTGGGGGAATCCTCCCTGGCCTGCCATCGGACCTGACGTTACAGGCGGAAACGGCCCCGGTGGGCATTCTTACGACATTCCTGCGAAGCTCTGTTACGATAACAGCTCCAAAGACAGCAACGGTATCCTGACATTCAATGCCGCCAGTTGCTACTCAAGTTCGCCTGCGCCTCCCGCACCAACGGGTCTGGGCGCTGTTGCCAATTAAAGCCCGTTTCGATTGACACACCATGTCCCCTTTAACGCTCGTCGCAGTTCCGGGCGTTAAAGGGTACAGGCTTTGGCCTGTTCCGAATGATTTACCAACTCAATCCAATTCATGACCGGCGATGGGGAACCTTTGTCGAGAGTCATCCGCGTTCCTCCGTCTTTCACCGGCCCGAGTGGCTGGAGGCGCTGCGCCGGACACACGGCTATGAGCCGGTTGTCTACACCGCTTCGGGGCCGCATGAGGAATTGAGGAACGGCCTGGTTTTTTGTGTAGTGTCCAGCTGGTTGACCGGCAAGAGGCTTGTTTCCCTGCCGTTTTCTGATCACTGCGACCCGTTGCTGGACGAGAGCGACATGGCCCCTGCCCTGTTGGAAGAACTGCACAAAGAGCAAAAGAAGCGAGGGTTCAGGCACATCGAGTTTCGGCCGCGAAATGAATTCCCGGGCCTCGAAGCCGGCGCGGAGCCGAGCGATAGCTATTGCTTCCACGCAATTGATCTGGAGCGTGATGAGAAGGCCATCTACTCCAGTTTCCACAAAGACTGCGTGCAAAGGAAGATCAGGCGGGCAGACAAAGAAAAGTTGGAATACGCGGAAGGGCGCTCAACCTCTTTGCTGAAGATGTTCTACAGTCTGTTCGTCGAGACCCGGCAACGGCAACGGGTTCCACCTCAGCCGTTCAGGTGGTTCCAAAACCTGGCCGATTGCCTGGGCCCAGCAATGCAGGTGCGGGTTGCGCTGCACGAGGGCCAGGTGGCCGCAAGTATTGTGACCCTCCAGCATCACAGGACCCTGGTTTATAAGTACGGGTGTTCAGACACCAGGCTCAATAACCTGGGCGGAATGCCCTGGCTTTTCTGGAAAGCCATTCGTGATGCAAAAGACCAGGGGCTTATCGAACTCGACCTTGGCCGGTCCGATTGGGACAATCCCGGACTTATTGCCTTCAAAGACCGTCTTGGTGGAAAGCAAGTTCCTCTTAAATACTATAAGTATCCGCATTCGCCGTCTCACAGCAGCATTCTGGGGACGCTGAAGCGGCCTGCCGGTTGGGTATTGGGGCACTCACCGCAACCGGTGCTTATTGCTGCGGGGCGCGTTTTATATCGGCATTTTGGCTGATCATTCGTTGCAGTTCCTTTCACCGTTTTCCCTCAGAAATCCGCGAAGACATTCTGACGGCACTCATATGCAGACTTCCGGGTGTGTGAAAGCGGCAACGGTCACAAACTTACCGATCCCTATTCAAATCTAATTGCAGAAACGCCCTGACAACGGTGTCTGACATCTGATCCCCATGGGTGGTCACATCATCCGGGGAGTAAAGAGTGCGGTTCGGCAGCGCCGGTGTTCCAGCGATGGGAGTAACCATGCAAAAGTACCTCCGGTTCATCGATGGGTTTAGAAGGTTCCATAAGATCCGCATGGAGCCTGAAGAAGCGATTGCCCTGGCGCGCAAGTTCCTGAAGAAACGAGTTGCGGAACGCGAAGAGAATTTCCTGAACTTTGTTGAGAAAGGAATCTTCCAATATTCCGGCAGTCCCTACCTGAAAATGCTGGAACCCAGGAAGATAACTTTCGATGACCTCCGTGCCTGGGTCCGGAAAGACGGCCTCGAAGCGGCCCTTCGCACACTGGAAGCGGAAGGCGTTTACTTCACAGTGGATGAATTCAAGGGAAGGGTTCCGGTCCGGCGCGATGGCGTGCGGTTCCAGTGCAACGAAAAGATGTTTGATAACCCATTTCTGGCCGAGTCTTACGAAGTGCGAAGCGGGGCTACCCGAAGCGCTGGAACGAGGGTTCGGATTGACTTTGATTATCTTCATCAGCGTTCGCTTTACGATGCGTTGTTGCTGGATGTTCATGGTTGCCTGACCGCGCCCGTGGCGAACTGGTTTCCCGTTTTTCCCGGAGCGCCTGGCATCAACTCCAGCCTGAGGTATGCGCATATCGGGAATCCGGTTCGAAAGTGGTTTTCACAGGTTGATGAAGAGAAGCTGAAGCTCAGTTGGGAAAGGAATTGGGGCAAGAAGCTCATTTACCTGCTCAGCCGAATCTATGGGAACCCCCTGGCCCCGGCCGAGTATGTTGACCTGAACCATGCCCGGACAGTGGCCGAATGGGCTTCACGGATGCTGGAAGAACACCCGCGGTGTGTGGTCTACACCTTCGCGGCCTCAGCAGCGCGGATCTGTATGGCTGCCGCCGATCTGAACCTGAACCTCAAGGGCGCCAGGTTCCTGGTGACCGGTGAACCGCTCACCCCGCAGAAAAAGCATGAAATCGAATCAATGGGCGCGTACGCGGTGCCTGTCTACGGAATTTCCGAGGCGGGAGTGATCGCTGCGGGATGCGATCAAACCTATGAAGCCAGCGATCACTGTCACCTGTACGAGGACACCACCGCGATCATTCCTCACGAGGTCCAGGTCCCATATTCTGACACCACCGTGGACTCGTATCTGTTTACAAACATTCTCTACGAGTCGCCGAAAATGTTGCTGAATGTGGACATGGGCGATTACGGAGACGTTGGCACGGGGCCCTGTGCCTGCGGGTTTGGCCAGCTTGGTTTCCAGGCGTACCTCTCGAATATCCGCAGCTACGAAAAGCTCACGGGCGAAGGCGTGACTTTTGTCAACACGGATTTCGTCTGGATTATTGAGAAGAAACTGCCGGAAACATTCGGCGGAAGAAGCACGGACTACCAGCTTGTTGAGGGGGAAAGCCGCAACGGAATACCGCATTTGCGCCTGCTGGTCAGCCCCCGCGTTGGGTCCGTCAACGAGACTGCGTTGGTGAATACCTTCCTGAAACTTTTACAGTACGCTGAAGATCGT
>JAJYJL010000655.1 GCA_021789565.1 Acidobacteriota bacterium | reverse complement strand
GTTGGCTGAGTATCGCGGCAACCAGCCCCTGGCCGGGTATCGCTTGCTCACTGAGAACGCTCGCATGACGTGGCTGGAAGATCTGGGAGCCGATACGGAGTTGCTTTCCGGCGATTTCTACGTGCCGATGGGTCGCAGTACGAGTCATCAGCTCTGGTCTTCCGCGATGGTGGTCACTCCCATCCTGCGCGGGCTGTTCGGCATCTCGATCGATGCTCTGCACAAGACCATCTCGGTGGATCCTCATCTTCCACCCACATGGAGCCACGCGACCGTGAAGAACATCCACGTTGGCGACAAGATCGTCGATCTGATCTTCAACCAGACGGGCGATTCCACGACCATCTCCCTTCAGGGGCCGGATGCCGCAAGCGTGCGGCTCAGTAGTTCAGCAAAGGGTCACAGGGACGATTTGGCCCATCCCATTTCGATTGCCCGTCCCGCCGTACAGGTCGTCCCGCTCGCCGGGGATCCGCTCCTGGGCGACCGGACCCAGTTGGCGCGAATCGTGAGCGAAGAGTACGCCGCGCGGAGCCTGAAACTGATGGTGGAAGCACCGGCGGAGAGTTCCATCCCCATCTCACTCGTCGTGCATGCACCGCGGACCAAACTGCGCGCAACGGGCGGCGAGCTGTCCTCGCCCGATAGCGCGGAAACAAACAAGGGAAACGACTCCACTGCGACCCTGACTGTGCATTTTCCAGCCGGTACGGGCTGGCAAACCACATCCGTTGAAGTGGATTGGTAAAGAGGGGCGCAGACGAATCGGCGGAGACATCCTCCGCCGGGGTGAGGGATCACCAGGCGCGAAATCGCATGGACGGGCCGGGAGTTGGCCTGCGGATGGTCTCGCCAGATACAATACGAATACGTTGCCGTCTAAGGTAAAGCGAGATTTTTCCCAGTTTGGAGCAGGTGCACGTGAGACGTTTGATGGGCCGCAATCTGCGGCTGGAATGGTTTGCAGGTCTGTGCGCGGCGATGGCGATGCCCGCCTTGGGTTTTTCAGCCGTGAATGCGCAAAGCCTGAGAACCGAAACGAGATTGACTGCCGAGACTCACGACACCCAGGGCGGCACGCAGACAACGCTGACGGTTCACGTGACCGGCACAGACGGCCAGCCGGTAGCCGGCGGAGTCTCTCTGGAAGATGCCGGCAAGCCGCTGGCAGGACTTGTGCTCGACGCCACAGGCCAGGCTCAGACAACCATAACGATGGCGCCGGGCGACCACACGCTCGCGGCCGTCTATAGCGGAGACGCGACGCATTTATCTTCAACCTCTGATGTAACACCTGTGCACGCGGTGACGGGTGGCACGTTCAACTTCACCGTATCGGTTGCTCCAGGAAGCCTGTCGCTCACCGCAGGTCAGTCAGGCACGGTGGTCGCCACCGTGACTCCGGTGAATGCTGCCTCACTGCCGGCGCCCATGTTCGTCACCCTCTCCTGCTCGGGGCTGCCGGATCAGTCCGCATGCACGTTCACTCCGGAAAATATTGAAATCCTGCCTAGCTCCTCGGCTGCCATCAACAGCACAATGGTGCTGGCGACCTCTGCAGGAATTGCAGCGACTGCAAGAACGGTTCCCCATGGGACGCAGCTTCATTCCGGCACCCGGCCCGTGGCCTGGGCGTTGGCTTTGCCCGGCGTCTTCGGGCTCGCGGGACTGGCCTTTGGAGCCCGCAAGCGCCGCTGGTTAACTCGGCTTTCGCTGCTGTCTCTGGTCGGCCTGGTCTCTGTGCTGGGAACAACTGCCTGCTCACCACAGTATGACTACTACCATCACGGTCCGCCGCACAATCTCCCAACGCCTTCCGGGTCGTATCAGGTGAGCGTCACGGCGCAGTCGAGCAACGGCATTACGGCGATTACCAACTCGACGAGTCTGGCTCTCACGGTCAAGTAATTCGCGCGGAAGCGGTTCCCTTGCGAGACCAGCTTCCGCCGTGATCCCGATCTATTCCGGCTTGAGAATCACCTTGATTGCCTCGCCCGATTGCAGCAGCTGCATCGCCTGAGCGAAATCATTGAGCTTGAGTCGATGAGTGATCACAGGTTCCAGGTGAAGCTTTCCGGCCGCAAGCAATGCCTCCATCTGGAACCATGTCTCAAACATCTTGCGGCCATTGATTCCCTGCACTGTTGCGCCCTTAAAGATGATGTCCCGGGCAAAATCCAGTTCGACTGGCCGTGACGGAATGCCAAGTAGCGATGCGCGCCCGCCGGTACGCAGCAGAGCAAATCCCTGCGCCATGGCCTTGGGATGCCCCGACATCTCAAGCAGCACGTCAACGCCGGTTCCGCCGGTGGCTTCCAGAATTTGCTCTTCGATGTGGTCTTCCGCTGGATCCAGTGCAAGATCTGCGCCCATCTGCGCGGCCACGCTGCGGCGATGTGCGTTGACCTCAATGGCGTAGACACGCGCTGCACCGCATGCTTTGGCAACAGCAATGGAAAACAGTCCGATAGCGCCGCAACCGGTGATGGCAACCGTCTTTGCCGCAATGGGTCCAGCGAGAACAGTGTGAACGGCGTTGCCGAGCGGATCGAGCAGGGACGCGTAGTCCTGCGGGATCGCCGGCGAAAGCTTCCAGATGTTGCTTTCGGGGATGATGGCATAGCTGGCAAAAGCGCCATTCGCATCTACACCGAGGATGCGAACGTGCTGGCAGACGTGGGCGAGGCCCGTGCGACACTGCAGGCACTTTCCGCATGCGACGTGCATCTCCGCGCTGACGAAGTCGCCTTCCTTGACGGTGGTGACGCCGCGTCCCACGGCGGCCACCGCACCTGCAAACTCATGGCCCGGGATGAGCGGAGGCTGAATGCGGCCCTGAGCCCAGGGGTCCCATTGGTAGATGTGAAGGTCCGTTCCGCACACGCTGGCAGCGGAGACGCGCACCAGAACTTCACCGGCCCCTGGCTCAGGAACGGGAACCTCCCGAATCTCCACACCAGGCGCGGATTGTGCTTTCACCACCGCTTGCATGGTTTTAGGAATCAAAGCAAGCCTCCTTGCAAGAGCAAACAAATCAGTCTATCAACCTGTCGCGAGGTGCGGCCCGGATGATAGAACGGAGGGAATGAATTAGCGCCTGGACTGCGAGCCGAATGCCGAAGAAAACCGATTTTTTGATTACTGCAGCAATATTGCTTCTAACGCAGATAGGGACCCTCTTGCATGCGCAAGCGGCCGATCCGGCGTGGCTGACCTACCGGAAGCTGCAGAAGCCCTTGAGTGTACCCACGCGCATTCTCGTGCTGGGTAAGGATCCGCTGGAGCAGACTGCCGCGCAGGAGTTGGAGCGTGGATTGCTTTCACTGGCAGGACGCTCCACGCCGGACGAGAATAATCCTGACGCAATCGTGATGGGCACGGAAGCGCAGATGCGGAGGCACAAGCACAAAGCGGCTGCTCAAACATTGGCACCTGAGGAATTCGCGCTTGGCTGGGTCAAGACGCCACTGCGCCGCGAACTCGAAATTGTGGGCGGCAGCGACCGCGCAATGCTCTACGCCACCTTTGCCGTGCTCAGAAACCTGGCGCAGGGGGCCGATTTGAGCACGGTGAGCTTGCGAGAAAAACCCGCGATGCCGATTCGCTGGGTGGACGAGTGGGACAATCCGGATGGATCAATTGAGCGCGGCTATGCTGGGCCAAGCATTTTCTTTGAGGGCGGGAATGTGCGGCAGGACCTGGGGCCTGTACGTGCGTATGCGCGGCTACTGGCGTCGGTCGGGATCAATGGATGCAACATCAACAATGTAAATGCCGCGCCACAACTGCTTGACGACGAGCACCTGAAGGAGATTGCGCGCATTGCCGATGCCATGCGGCCGTGGGGCGTGCGCGTGGCCATGAGCGTCGCGATTGCCAGCCCGCAAACTGTCGGAGGGCTGAAAACGTATGATCCGCTCGACCCGGCCGTGAAGGCCTGGTGGACTGAGAAGGTGAAAGAGATTTACAAGCTAATCCCGGACTTTGCGGGCTTCACCGTAAAGGCCGACTCCGAAGGACAGCCGGGGCCTGCAAGTTTTGGACGCACGCCGGCAGATGCCGCCAATACCCTGGCCAGTGCGCTCGCGCCTCTTGGGGGAGTCGTCCTCTATCGCGCGTTTGTGTACAACCATCACCTCGACTGGCGCGATCCCAAAGCGGACCGTGCACGAGCGGCCTATGACATCTTTCATCCGCTGGATGGCAAGTTTGCACCGAACGTGATCGTGCAGACTAAAGAAGGTCCTATTGACTTTCAGGCGCGTGAGCCAGTGTCGCCGCTCTTTGGAGGGCTGACCAAGACGAATCAGGCGATGGAAGTCGAAGTGACGCAGGAGTACACCGGCCAGCAACGCCACATGGTCTACCTGGCGCCAATGTGGAAGTGGGTGCTGGATTTCGACATGCGCGTAGACGGGGCGACGACTCCAGTGAAGCAGATCATCGAAGGTAGGTCCTTCGATCGTCCGCTGGGCGGCCTGGTCGCAGTGGCCGGAGTTGGCCAGGATGCGTGGCTCGGCTCGCCACTCGATATGGCCAATCTCTTCGCATTTGGCAGGCTTGCGTGGGATCCGAATCTGCCTCCGGAAGAGATCTCCGTGGAGTGGGTGCGGATGACCATCAGCAACAATCCCAATGTCGTCGGGGTTGTGGCAAAGATGCTGATGCAGTCGTGGCCTGCTTATGAAAACTACACCGGGCCGCTCGGCCTGCAGACTCTCACCGATATCACGGGTAGCCACTACGGTCCGAATATTGAGTCGAGCGAGCGCAACGGATGGGGCCAGTGGCACCGCGCCGATCGCGAGGGCGTGGGCATGGACCGGACCGTTGCCACAGGAACTGGATTCGTAGGACAGTATCAGCCCGAGGTGGCACGGTTGTACGAGTCCGTCGCAACGACGCCAGACAATCTCCTGCTGTTCTTTCATCACGTTCCGTATACCTACAAGCTGCACAATGGCTCTACGGTTATTCAGTTCCTCTATGACAGCCACTACGAGGGTGCGGCGCAGGCCACAGAGTTTGTAGGCGAATGGGCCTCTCTGAAGGGGCGTGTCGATGACGGTCTGTACAAGGATGTGCTGCACAGGCTTGAGTATCAGGCGGGACACGCGATTGTATGGCGCGATGCGGTAACACAGTACATGCTGAAGTTGAGTGGGATTCCAGATGAGCGCGGACGCGCGGGCCACTATCCGCAAAGGATGGAGGCGGAAGATGCGCGTTTGACGGGCTACAGCATCATCGATGTGAACCCATGGGAAGATGCATCGCGCGGCAAGGCAGTGTCATGCAATGGCCAAAGAGCCTGTACGGCCAAGTGGACGTACGCAGGAAAAACAGGCGAGCACAACCTCGCCGTACAATACTTCGATCTGCAGGGTGGCGCGGCGCAATTCACATTGACAGTGAACGGCAAGACCGTCGGCCTCGATCCCGCGTGGAAGGCGGACGCGATGCTGCCATCGAACCGGCCGGATGGCGACAACTCCACACGCCACGTTGTGCGCGATGTGGAGTTGAAGCCCGGTGATGTGATTTGCGTGAAGGGGCCACC
>JAJYJL010000007.1 GCA_021789565.1 Acidobacteriota bacterium | reverse complement strand
CTTGAGGAAGTTGCGTCGCGATGGTTTGGGCGAAAGGTTGTGATGGAACGGCTGGTCTTCTGATGGCATATAAATCCTCCTTTGATTGTGGACGGCAATTGAAACGGAAAGGCCAGATTATGATGTCAACCGGCCAGGAACGCAAGCACGGATTGTAATGAGGAATGTCCTCGCCGTGCATTGAGGACGGCAGATTACTGTTGATGAGGTCGGGAAACAGGGAATTCAATCCCGTGCTCTTCATTCACCTGGCGGCTGGCGTCGATGTTGAAGTCGGCAAGCGGAAACTTGCGGGCTGTCTGCCCGCGAAAAACCCACAACGTTTCACCCAGGATGGCGTAGTCGCGCACTTCCATCTCGCGGCCGTCGTGGAAGACGAAGACGGTGGCGGGGAATTTGTGATGGGCGGAGGGCCGGGTTTGCGGCAGAGGCTGCCGGGGGCCTTCATTGCGAGGCGGCGCAACGGACTCCTGCTCGTATTGCGGCAAAGACTGCTGCCGGCGAAGCGAACGCACCTCCTCCGCCAGTGCCTTGATCTGGCTGGAAAGATACTCTTTTTGCTGGGCGGCGACCTCCGCCTCAACGTCACCGCGCGCAATGCGTGAAGCTTGCTCGTATTGCTCGTCGAGAGGCGGCCACAGACTGGGATAGAAATAGGTGAACGGATAGCTCGATGGATAGCCCAAGAAAGGCGGAAAGACCACGGGACGGGAATCGCTGAACTCGCGAAATCCTGACGGACCATTGAGGAAGGGCGCCGGCCGCACCCACGTGCCGGAGGCGGCTGGTCCAAACGTTAAGATGACGGATTGACCCCTTAGGGCGTGCGGGAACACAGTACCCGCCAGAAAAACCGAAATGGCGAGCAGGTACTTCATGAGTGAAGTCTACCACAGTCGCGAGAGGTGGGCGCATGGAAGCTGTTTCCCCGGGACTTTGCAGGCGCTTCTTGCTGCCGGCCAGGAGAGATTATGAACGGCACTCGGCGATAATGGCGGTGACGCCGTCGGTGTAGGAGACGCGCGTAGTGCCCAGGCTGAGGATGGTTTCAGCGACACTGCATACCCGCGCCTCAAAAAGGTAGAGGATCCGTGGCGTGTGCCCCAAGTCACACTTCCGGGATGCCAAGGTCCTTGGACCCGAGAGGCGACATCTTCATCTGCGGCGCGTACTGTTCAAGCAGGTCGAGCGCGATGCGCGCGCGGCGAACGCGCTCGCGGCCCATCCGCGCAGCCAGGTCTTCAATGTGGCCGCCGGAAGGATAGATGTCCGGAGCGTTGCGCAGTCCGAACTTGAAATAGGTGGGCGCTCCCACCTGGATGATCTGCGGCATCTCGTAGTAACGGACGAAGCCGCCGAAGTTGTCGGGGACCTCGATGTAAAGGTCGATGGGAATATCGACCGCCTGGCGGATGGCGCCGATCTGAGCGGGGGCCAGATCGGTGGGAATGTTGAGCGTGTTAACACCTGCCTGCTCAAACAGTCGGGCCGTGGCGGGATTGGCGGCCGGCAGGGTGACTGAACTCTTGATAACCAGGTTCCTGGGAAGCTCGCCCTTCTTCTTCATCTCATTGATCACCCAGATCAGGCCGAGGTCCGCGGGAAGAATGCTCCGGATACCGAGATCGCAGGCGCGCTTAACGTCTTCAATGGCGTAGACCAGTTGGTCGGCGCCGCGATGTTGCAGGCCGATCACCTTGCCTGCGGCTGACGCGGTTTGCGCGCCGGTCTCGAAGGTGGCTCGCGGCCCGACGAACAGGCAAACCTCAATGCGCTGGTCGTGGCCGATATGCGCCATCTCTGAAATTTCAGCTTTTGTCAGCAGCATGACGCCGCTTCCCTGGCTGACGCGATGGATCGGGACGTTCAGGTCCTTGGCCGCGTCCAGCACTTCGCGGAAAACCCGCGGACCCTCAACGCTTGGGATTTCAAAGCGGTATTGCCCGCCGTCCTTAAATCTGAGTGAGGTGGGCTTCAGCGCATGATTGTCTTCAAACGGCAGCTTGAGTTTGGCTAAGAATTGTTGTGTCTTCTTCATGGCATTCTCCTGGTGACCTGCCGGATTCTGCTCATTGCGTGTATTTCATATAGACTGTACGCGATTCGGTATAAAAGTCGAGCGCCAGCGGACCTTGCTCGCGCATGCCGAAGCTGGATTCCTTGGTGCCACCAAATGGAAGTTGGTATTCTACTCCAGCCGTGGGCAGGTTGATGGTGATGAGACCCGCCTCAATGCCGTTAATGAACTGATGAACACGGGTAAGGTCCCGAGAAACGATGGAAGCGGAAAGTCCGAACTGGACGCCGTTGGCCAGTCGCATGGCATCTTCAAAGTCATTGGCCATCATCAATCCCAGCACCGGCCCGAAGACTTCTTCCTGGGCAATTCGCATCTCCGGCTTGACCTCGTCGAAAATCGTCGGTTCGATAAAAAAGCCTTTGTCATAGATGCTTCCGGTCAGACGATTTCCACCGCACAGCAGCTTGGCCCCTTCCTTCCTGGCGATCTCAATATACTTCAGGTCGGTTTCGAGCTGCTTCTCATCCACCGCTGGACCAATCTGGGTTCCCGGCTCAAGGCCGTTGCCAACCTTTAGGGCCTTGGTTTTTGCCACCAGCTTTTCAACCAGCGGCTTGTAAATTTCTTTTTCAATGATGGCGCGGCTGCAGGCGGTGCACTTCTGCCCGGTTGAGAAGAATGCACCATTGATGAGAATGTCGGCGGCATAATCGAGGTCCGTGTCTTTCAGGACTACGGTGGGGTTTTTGCCGCCCATCTCAAGTTGCACACGGACCTTGCGCCCGGCCAGCTTCTTATGAAGGGCGTTGCCAACCCCGCACGAACCCGTAAAGGAGATGGCGCGAATAGACGGATGGTCCACCAATGCATTGCCGGCTCCGCTGCCGCTTCCGGTAACATAATTTACCACTCCCGCTGGAATGCCGGCCTCGACCAGTGCCTCGACCAGGCGGTAGGGGCTGAGCGGCGCCAGCGACGCCGGCTTGATCACCACCGTGTTGCCTGCCACCAGCGCCGGAGCCATCTTCCAGGCCGGAATCGCGCTGGGGAAATTCCAGGGCGTGATCAGTCCCACCACCCCGAGCGGCTTGCGCATCATGTAACAGAAAACGTTGGGGCGTTCGGAGGGAATCTGGTAGCTGAACGAACGGGCGCCCTCGCCGCCGAAATAACGGAAAATATTGATGGCGCGCTTGACTTCTCCTTTGGCCTCCGGCAGTGTCTTGCCTTCTTCGCGGGTCATGTCTTCCGCAATCTTGTCGAGGCGGGATTCCAGCAACTCGGCTGCCTTGAACAAATATTCACCGCGGAGTGGGGCAGGTAGCGCTGCCCAGGCGGGTTGCGCTTTGGAGGCTTCGGCGCAGGCCCTCTGTATTTCTTCAGCGCCGGAAGCCTGAAAGTGTCCGAGCACTTCGTCAATATTGGCCGGGTTGATGTTGGGGAACGTCTTCTTTGATGCGCATTCAACCCACTTGCCGGCGATCAGGTTTCGATAAACGTCTGGCATAGAACCTCTCTCTGCGGTGATGACTGGAAATGAAAACGCGGAACATTCTGAAAGCGACCCGTTCCGCTTCCGAATGAAACTTTTAATTTCTGATGCCGGCAACGCGCCGCTTTGTCAGGAAGCGATCGCCGCGACATATGACGCGGCGGGCTTGGGCGAAACCGGTATGCAAACGGTTGTTGCGAAGTTCCGGCCAAGGGTTGCCGCTTCCATCCTCGCTGAGCTTTGCAAAGAGGAAGGGCGGCTTGATCTTGCTACCATTGGCCAGCCTTATATCGTACTATAAAGTTCTCCAGATTGAAGTTTGAGAATTGAGGCGTGAGTACAAAGTGAAAATCGAAACCATTGTTACGGCGGTCATCTTTTTCAGCGTGGGATTTCTGGCAGGTTTTATTTACAAGTCGGAGCGGCAGGTGAATGTGCCCGCAGCGGCAGTTACTGCGGCAAGCGCCTCTGTCTCTCCTGCCGGGGCGATGGGCGCTGCAGCCGGGGCCGACATTGATCCTGCCACCGGTCTTCCCAACGGTCACCCGCCGATGGAAGTGGCGAAAATGATTGAGAGTTATGAGCAGCGCGCCAGGCAGAACCCTCAGGATTCCCAGATTCCACTGGAATTGGCCAACTACCTTTATGACAAGCGCTATTACAGCCTGGCTATTGAGTGGTACGAGCGTTCGCTCCGGTTAGATTCCGGAAACGTCAACGCTCGGACAGACCTGGGCACATGTTATTTCTACACGGGCCAGCCCCAGCAGGCCATCACTGAATATAAGAAAGCTCTTGCCTTGAATCCGAACCATCAGCCGACCATCTTCAACCTGATTGTCGTGAACCTTGAGGGAACTCACGACTTGCAGGCTGCCAAAAAATATTGGAGTGAACTCAACCGGCAGAACCCGGGTTATCCGGGCTTGAAAGATATCAAGGGAAAATTGGACGCAGCCCTGGGGAGTGTCGGCTCCGCCAAGAGGCCCTAGCGGACACAAGGCATCCTCCCCCGGTTGGGCGCCGTCATATCTACCGTGGCACGTTTAATTGACGCCATCATGGACCTGGTCTTTATGATCGGGATGGTCTACGCCATCTCCAGGACGATCCGTGGGATACTGGGCGGAGCGCCGAGGAGCGCCAACGGCTCTCGCCGCAATGGAGAAAATGCGACGCGCGGTGCAACCCAGGGCCGGGCGGCCCGGGACCCCGTGTGCGGCATGTTTGTTTCGACTGAAGTGTCACACCGTCTGGTGGAGGACGGTCATGTCGTCCACTTCTGCTCAAAGAACTGCAAGGAAAATTACGAGAAGCGCAACACCCGGACGTGATCCGCGAGCACCGCAG
Source organism: Acidobacteriota bacterium (assembly GCA_021789565.1). The sequence goes on along the minus strand of JAJYJL010000007.1, from coordinate 22,375 downwards.
ATTCCTGGCTGTGGGTGCTGCGGGCGAGTGTTCCGCAGATTTCCTCCCTGTTAATTTCCCCAGCCCGGTCACTTAGCAATTGTGAATCCACAAGAGTCTGTTATAATCCTGCCCGCTCATGGATATTCCCGAAAAGCGCTGGCAGCACATCATTCCGGTCGCCTTTATCATGTATACGATCGCGTTCGTCGACCGGACGAATATTTCTCTGGCCCTGCCTTCCATCAGTCACGACCTTCACATGAATCCTGCGCAGGCCGGCAGTGCAGCCGGAATTTTTTTCTGGGGCTACTTGCTGCTTCAGATTCCGGGCGGCTACCTGGCAGAGCACTGGAGCGCCAAGAAGTTTATCAGCATCCTGCTGGTCTGCTGGGGCGCCGCCGCGGTAGTCTGCGGCCTGGCGCGTACCGGGGAAGAGTTCTGGGTGATGCGTTTTGTTCTCGGCATCGCTGAGGGCGGTGTGTGGCCGGCCACGCTGGTGCTGCTGGCGCACTGGTTTCCACGGCCGGAGCGCGCCCGCGCCAACGCTTACTGGATGTTGTGCCTGCCTATGGCCGTGGTGGTTTCTTCGCCCGTTTCCGGCTGGATTCTCGGACGATGGGGCTGGCGTGTGATGCTGATTTCTGAAGGGGCGCTGCCTTTTGCGTGGCTGATTATCTGGCTTATATTTATCTCCGACCTGCCGCACCAGGCCGGCTGGATCTCGGGCGAGGAACGAGAGTTCCTGGAGACGACGCTGGAACGTGAAAACACGGAATTGAACCCAGAAAAGCCGGAGCCGTTTCTCAAAGTTTTGCTTCATCCGCAGGTGCTCTTGCTGGTGGTCATTTATTTCACGCTCAACAGCGGGAATTATGGCTACCTCTTCTGGCTGCCGAGCGTTCTCCACAGTGAGAAGCGCCTGAGCGACCTGACGGTGGGTATTCTTTTTGCGGTTCCTTTTATCGTGACCGGAATCGGAATGGTATTAGTTTCCCGGCATTCCGACAAAAAACGTGAGCGCAAGCGACATGTTTCCGGAGCATTGGCCTGGGGTGGCGCGTTTATGCTGGCCAGTGTCATCTTAAGTCCGCATTCATTCGTGCTTTCCTTTATTGCGATTACGGTGGTGGGTGCGGGGTCATTCGGAGCTCTGGGGGCCTTCTGGGCCATTCCCTCTGAAACGCTGCCTAAGTCAGTCAGCGGTTCCGCCATGGGCTTGATCAATGCTCTGGGCAATCTGGGCGGCTACTTCGGGCCCGTAGTTGTCGGATATTTACGGGAGAAGACCGGTAATTATGGATACGGCCTGGCGGCGCTGGGCGTTGGCTTTCTGCTGGGTGCTCTGCTCACCATGCTTGTTAGCGCTTCTCGAAAACCCATTACGGCAAGCGTCAAGGAAGCCTGACGATTTCCCGCACAAAAGTAATAATGCACGCCGGGTGCCCTGCGCAAGTGCCGGTCTTGAGAATTATCAGGAGGAGGATGTCTCGTGGAGCAACAGGAAGGTCAAATTGTCGATTTTGACGTCGATGACGTTTGCCGGCGTTTTTCAGTGATCTATACGGGGGCCATTTCAGACGTACTGGACGAAATGGGCCACCGCAACCGGGTTCTGCCACCTTCCATCCAGGCGCTGACCATGGATCAGCGTGTTGCAGGCATTGCCATGCCGGTTGAAGGCGAGCCCACAGACAGCACGGATCCCGAAGTTGTCTATCTGCCCATTCTCAAAATGCTCGGCGACCTGCACAACGGCGACGTGATCGTTTCCCAGCCTCACGACAACGTCAGCGCGCACATCGGCGAGCTTTCCGCGGAGACCGCCAAATTTCGCGGCGCCAGGGGGGCGGTGATTGACGGAGGCGCGCGCGATATCGATTATATTCTCAAGCTGGGATTTCCCGTTTTCTGCCGCTATCGGACCCCGGCCGACGTGATGGGCCGATGGAAACTGATTTCCTATGGCAAGGAGATCAGGATCGGAAAGGTGGTCGTCCGGCGAGGCGATTTTATCGTGGGCGACAAGGATGGAGTTGTCGTGGTTCCAAGGGAGATCACGCTCGAAGTCCTCGAGAAGTCAGAAGAAGTGGTAAATACCGAAAACCTTGTCCGCAAAGCGATTCTGGAGGGTGTTCATCCCGTGGACGCTTATCGGAAGTATGGCCGCTTTTGACGGTTGCGGGATGTTTGGGCAGGTGAAAGGCTGCAAAGTTTGGGCCATCAACAAAGACATCCTTGACTTGCAGTAGCTATTGGGTGTACCAAATGTGGCTGGTTCAAATCAGGGGAGGATGTTGACGGAGCTCGAATGCAGTAGAGCGTTTGCGTGAAGTTTTGTGCCTGCCGGAGAAACTGGTTTGGCACGTTCCACGCATGAAACACACACCATCCAGAATGCGAGAACCCGACCTTCGCAAATTTGAAATGGACCACCAACAGGAGGCATGATGTCGGATCGACGAAGTTTTATACAGCAAGTTCTGGGAGGCGGTACCGCCATGGCGGTTTCAGGATTGAATTCGGCGAGTCGCATTCTAGGGGCAAATGACCGGATTCGCTTCGGGTTGATCGGCGCCGGCGGCCGTGGTCAGGCCATTTTCAAGGCTGCCATCAAGGCTCCCAACACCGAGGCGGTTGCGGTGGCCGATGTGTATACGCGGCGGCTCGATCAGGCAAAAGCAATTGCCCCGGGCGTGAGGACTTATTCCGATTTCCGCCGACTGCTGGACGACAAGAGCATTGACGCAGTGCTGATTGCGACTCCGCAACACCAGCACGCGCTCAATTTTGTTCCGGCCATCCAGGCAGGCAAGGATGTTTACCAGGAAAAGACCATGGCGTTTAATCCCGATCATGCCCGCCGCATGCGGCACGCGTTTCTGGCATCCGACCGCGTTGTGCAGGTGGGCATCCAGTCCACCAGCAGCCAGGCACAGGTACGCGCGAGGGAACTTGTCCATATCAAGCCGATGGGCAGAATTTCGGCCATCCACTCCCACATGTATCGCAATGCGCCATACGGTGGCTGGAAGCGGCCGATTCCTTCTGATTGCGATGCCCAGCATATAGAGTGGAAGCAGTTTGAGGGTGAGGCAGCCCTTCATCCTTTTGATCCCAACCGTTATATGAACTGGCGCTTTTACTGGGACTATTCGGGCGGCAACGTGTTTGAAAACTTTGTTCATCAGGTGGGCTTCTGGTTCAAGGCGATGGACCTTCAGATTCCGGAACGGGTGAGTATGGCCGGCGCCAACTACTTCTCACCCGGGATGCAGGTGCCTGACACTATGGATGTTTCCATGGCCCTGCCGGAAAAGATTTTATTTACGTGGAATTCCGGGTTCGGCAGCAGTTACTACGATGCCGACGAGGAAGTGCTGGGTAGCGAAGGCGCGGTGGTCAGAGACGAGAGGAATGATACCGTAACCTACGTTCCCAAAGGTTCTCGTAGCGGCGGCGCTGCTGGCGGGGAGGCGACCCCGGCGGACATCGTCGGTGGCGGAAGCGAGACGGACCTCCACATGCGGAATTTCTTTGACTGTGTGCGCAGCAGGAAAACCCCTGACTGTCCATTTGAAATTGGTTACCGCTCCGCGATTGCCTGCCAGATGGCCGTTGCTTCCTACAGGCAGGGAAGGGAAGTCCACTGGGACGCCGAAACGGAGCAGATCGTTTGATCCTCGCAGGGAGGGACTGCTGCGCCGGATGAGTGGGGTTTTTCTGCAGGGGCCGGAACAGGTTTCGTTCCTAATAGGTTTCAATCTTTTCGAGAGAGAAGAGAATAATGACTGACAAAATAGCGCGAAGAGGATTTCTAAAGACGGGTGGCCTGGCCGTAGCAGGAGCGCTCACAGTTGGGTGCGCTCCGCAGACAGAAAACAAGCCAGCCTCAGGTAAAGCGACTCCCTCGGCGTCCACCGAATTTGCCTCGCACGAGCCCCGACTTCTGCCCGGCTGCTGCGCGTATTCCTACCACGATCATCTTGAAAAAGGAACGATGACCTATCCGGAATTTCTGGACAAGGTGGTGGAGTTGGGCTCGGTGGGTGCGGACATGACGGTTTACTGGTTCAAGTCCACGGACCCTGGCTACCTGGAAAACCTGCGGCACCTGGCTTTCAGAAAAGGAATTCCATTTTCGGGCGCTGCGTGCGGTTCCAGCATGGTCCAGGGCACTGCCGCCGAGCGGCGCAAGGTGCTGGCGGACATCAAGAAGTGGGTGGATGTGACGGACCGTCTGGGAGCTTCGCACCTGCGGATTTTCGGTGGCCCGCTGCCGAAGGGCGCCACGGTAAAGCAGGGGACCGACTGGGTGGTGGAGGTGATGAAGCCTGCCGCCGACTATTCCGGCAAAAAGGGGATCACGCTGGGCATTGAAGATCACCAGGGTGTGACGCAAAACGCCGACATCTGCGTTGAAATCATGCACCGGGTGGATTCGCCTTATGCGGGCATCAACCTGGATATCACGAACTTTGTGGCCACGCCCACTGCGGACGCTTATGCCCAGATCAAGGCCTGCCTTCCTTATGCCACGCATGCCCACATCCGTGACCGCTTTGAGAACGGGTCGCCGGTGGATATGGATCGAGTCTGGCGACTTTTTGCCGAAGCCGGCTACAAAGGCTTCATGTCAGCCGAGTATGAGGGCAAGGAAGATTCCTTGACGGGCGTTCCCAAGCTGATGGACAAAATCAAGACACTGTGCAGGAAATACTCAACCGTCTGACCCGCGCGTTACGGGCGTCCTGGGGCACAGTCCAACCGATCCATATGACGGATAGAGAAGGAATCAGCCGCAGGGATTTCTTTAGGAAGACCGCTGCGACCGGTGTGGGCATTGCGGCCGTTCAGGCCGTTCCTTCCGCAGCCGAGGGGGTCGAACTTCCAGCCGAAGCCCCAAATGCTCGCAAGGTCCTGATCATGTCTGACATGGAAGGCGTGGACGGGATCTTTAACTGGGCTGAGCAGTGTAACCCGCTGAAGAGTCCCCGCTGGCAGGAATCACAACAGTTACTGACGGGTGAAGTCAACGCGGCTGTCGAAGGTCTGATGGCCGGGGGCGCCACCGAAGTGGTGGTGTGGGACGGCCACGACGGAGGCGAGTCACTTTCCGCCAGTGATATTCATCCCCAGGCGCGCCTCCTGATAGGCTCGCCCATTCCCCCCATTCGTGAATTCGATTCCACCTTCAGCGCCATCGTCTTTGTGGGCCAGCACGCGATGGCCGGGGCGGAGAACAGCGTCCTTCCGCACTCCTATTTCTTTAACATTCAAAACATCTGGGTGAACGGCAGGCTTGTGGGCGAGATAGGAATTCGGGCCATGATTGCCGGTGTGATGGATGTTCCAGCGATCATGCTGGCCGGTGACTCGGCCGCGTGCAAAGAGATTCGGGAATTAATTCCACAGACAGAGTGTGCGGAAGTCAAGGCCGGAGTCAGCCCGACGGCTGGTTTTACGCTTCCGCACGCTGTCGCCTGCGATCTAATTCGCAAGAAGGCCGAACGCAGCATGAAGCGCCTTGCGGAATTCAAGCCTTACCGGGTTGAAGGCCCGATTGAAGTGAAAGTGGAGTACACCACTACGGGCGTTCCGGGCCCCGGGCCCCGCCGTGCCAGTCGGCGTATGGATGAGCGGACGGTTGTCTACACGGGAAAGAACATTATCGATGCGTGGTTCAAGTTTGGAAGGCTTTAACGCGACGGCTTGAGCCCTGCCTGCTCGGTTTCCGGCCAAAATCCAAGCTGCTTCTCCGTTGTGCGCCGTTCAGGCCTGCACGATCTTGTCTCTGTGCTGCAATACGTTGCCGGTCGCGTTCCGCGTATCAACAATCAACTGTGCGTGGTTTGCGATGAATTCGTAGTCGTAGGAGGAATGATTGGTGGCGATGAGGACGGCATCATAGCTCGCGAGAGATTCCGCTGTCAGTTCCACCGACTTGAGGCCCAGGTCATACTGGCGCATCTTGTGCAGGCGCTCAAAGTAGGGATCGTTGTAGTCGACATTGGCGCCGCGCCCCTGCAGCAGCTCGATGAGTTTGAGCGATGGGGATTCCCTCAAGTCGTCGACATCCTTTTTGTAGGATATGCCGAGCACCAGGATGCGTGAGCCGTACACGCATTTGCTTCGCCGGTTCAATGCATCTGAAAGCCGCTCGATCACGTGGAGAGGCATGGACGCGTTGATCTCCCCGGCCAGCTCAATAAAGCGGGTGGGGAACTCATATTCGCGCGCCTTCCAGGTAAGATAAAAAGGGTCGATGGGAATACAATGCCCTCCCAGGCCGGGTCCCGGATAAAAAGCGGAAAAGCCAAATGGTTTGCTCTTGGCGGCGTCGATGATTTCCCAGATGTCCAGCCCCATGCGCTGGCAGAGGAGCTTTAATTCATTCACCAGCGCAATGTTGACGCTGCGGTAGATGTTTTCCAGCAGCTTGGCCATCTCCGCGGCGCGCGACGAGCTGACCAGCACAATCCGGTCGAAGGCTGCCTCGTAAAGGAGCTTGGTGGCCATGGCGCTGGCAGCGTTAACGCCTCCCACCACCTTGGGAATCTGGTGGGTCTTGAAGTTGGGGTTGCCGGGATCTTCTCTTTCCGGTGAGAAAGCCAGAAGGAAATCCGCGTCCGGCAGATGGGAAACCGCCGCCGCGCCGTCGGCCACCGTGTAGGGAACCACGGGGCAGCGCAGGCCTGTGGCCTGCAGTATGGGCAGGACAACTTCTTCGGTGGTGCCGGGATAGGTGGTGCTTTCCAGCACCACGAGCTGGCCGGGCCTCAAGTGCGAGCTGAGGGTCTCGGTGGTCCTTCGCACGTAGGTCAGGTCGGGTTCGCGATGATCGTCGAGCGGAGTCGGAACACAGATGATGATGGCATCCATCGCCCGTAACTCCGAGAAATCTGTTGTGGCCTTGAAGCGCCCGCGGCTGAGCGCGCCTGCGATTTCAGCTTCAGGAATGTGCTTGATGTAGCTTTCGCCCTTCTGAAGGTGCCTGACTTTGGCGGCATCGATGTCAAAGCCGGTGGCGGAAATTCCCTTGCTGGAGAAGAGCAGGGCAATGGGCAGGCCGACATATCCGAGCCCCACAATGCCCACCTGGACTGTCTTTTGCTGAATGCGCTGGTTCAGGGCCGCCAGGGAAGTGTTTTCCACTGGAACTTTATTGTCCAAAGTCATAGCCGCGTATCCGCCTCTCTTGTTAAAACCGTGATTATAAGCCCTGCGGATTTTCAACCGCAAATGCGCCTCGGCCGTTTGCCGCCTCTCCAGAACACAAGGTCTGAATCCATCGGCTACCGAAGCTTCGCGGGAGGCAATGGCGCTTACAGGCCGAAAGCGACAATGCTTGATCCTGCCGCCACCGCCACAAACTGCTTGCCGTCCACCGCATAAGTCATGGGCGACGAATGCCAGTCCTGGCTCATTTGGAAGTGCCAGAGGGGCTTGCCGGTTTTTGCATCCGCGGCAGCAAAGGCGCCGCCGTCATCGCAGAAAAAGACCAGGCCGCCCGCGGTAGCCAGCAACCCACCCCATGAATGGCCTGGCCCCACCTGCGGGACTTCCCATTTCACCTGCCCTGTTTGAATATCAATCGCGCGCAGATATTTCTTGCCGGGATCTCCGGGAATTGGGCGGGCCATCTGGTCGTGAAAAGGCTTTCCTTTTTCCCACACCGCTGACCCCTTGATGTAGATGCTGCACTTTTCCAACGCCTGCACGTAGAACAGCCCTGTGTCCGGGCTCCAGGCAGGAGACATCCAGTTGGTTGCGCCTTCGGGCGCCGGGCAAATTTTGGCTCCTGTCAGCGTGGGTGTTGAACCGGGCAGCACGTTGGGGCGGCCATCGGGGGCAATGCCGCTTGCCCAGCTCAGCTTATGCACAAACGGTGTTGCCATTAGGAACTGGCCGGTGATGCGGTCGAGCACGTAGAAAAATCCGTTGCGATTAGCCTGCAAAAGCAAATGCCGTTTGCGGCCGTGGAAAACGGTATCGACCAGCACCGGAGTTTCCTGCGCGTCCCAGTCGTGGACATCGTGCGGTGTGAACTGGAAGTACCATAGCAGCTTGCCCGTTTCAGGTTTCAGCGCGACCACCGAATCCGAGTAGAGGTTGTCGCCCTTGCGCTCATCGCCATTGAAGTCCGGGCAGGGGTTTCCGGTGGTCCAATAGAGGATATCGTCTTCAGAATCGTATACGCCGGTCATCCAGGTGTCCGCGCCGCCATGTGGAAATGCCCGCCCCACCCAGGTTTTTGCCGCCGGGTCTCCGGCCGCGGGCATGGTATAGAAGCGCCACACCTCTTTTCCCGTCGAAGCATTGTAGGCGACAACGAACCCGCGCGCCCCCAGGTCGCCAAATCCTACTCCGGTGATGACCAGATTACCCACCACCAGGGGCGCGGCGGAAATCCTGTATTCATCATGGTAATTGGCCGCCTTCACGTCCCAGACCAGACCTCCCGTCACCCAGTTGAGAGCCAGTAGGTGCGCGTCCGGTGTCGCCATGAAGATTTTGTCGCCCAGCACGGCCACGCCGCGATTGCCCGCCACAACCTCGCCGCCTTCTCCTTCCGCAACAGCGCGCTTGTAGTGCCAGACTTCGCGTCCGCTGGCGGCATCCAGCGCGTAGGCTTCGTTCGGGCTGGTCACAATCATCATGCCGCCGATCACCACCGGAGTGGTTTGCAGACCTTCCGCGCCGCGAAGCGTGAACGTCCATCGTGGAGCAAGCTGGCTGATGTTTCCGGTGTTGATCTGATCGAGCGGACTGTACCGGTTGCCTCCCGGATCGCCGTTGTAGGTGGGCCAATCGCCAGGGCCCGGAGCCGGGACTTTCAGAGATATTGGTGGCCTATCCTTGGGCGCCGTCGGGGAGCTCAGATAAGCCAGCAGGTTTTGAAGCTGAGTCTCGCCGAGGTGAACGGGCGGCATCAGCGGCTTCTTCTCCCGTTCGATGTGGAGAATGCCGCTCTGTTGCAGGAAGTGGAAGTGACCCTCGAAGTCCTGTAGCTGGAGGTCATAGCTGCTTTCGTTTCTGGCAAAACCCCGCAATGAACTTCCATCCTTCAGCTCCACCGAGACTACCTGATAACCGCGCGTCCCGCCCGGGTGGCTCAGCGATTCTTCGATTCTCCGGGCCGTTTGCCGCCTGCCCAGCGTCGTGAGGTCCGGTCCTTTCACTCCGCCATGTCCGTAAATCATGTGGCAGCCGCCACAGCCTCCTTTGCCCCAGAAGTAAGCTTTTCCCTCGGCCGCATCGCCGTGGATTTCGCTGCCTGCCGCCGGAGCGTTGAGCGAGTAGACAAAGTTGACCAGCGCCTCCTCCTCCCGCGGTGGAAGGTGAAATGGCGGCATGCCGCCCGGTCGCCCGGTGCGGATGATCTGGAGAATCTGTTGTTTTGAGCGCCGGACCCCGAACAGGCTGGGACCGCGTTCGCCGCCTCGCGCGTCCCCGCCATGGCAGACAGAGCAGTTGGCTTCAAAGCGGGCGCGGCCTGCTGGCAGGGACGATGATTGCGCGGGGACGGCTGTAACGGCCGCGCAGCCTGCGGCCCACAAACAAAGCCAGGTACTGATGGTCCTGCGCAGGGAAAAAGTGGCCATGGTCTTCGGACTCCTGCATCTTGACGATGAAGTGTTGGCTTTCCTGTTACCCTGAAGCTCCTGCCCGTTTGCTCAGAGGCGCATGGCCAGGAATTGCTTCAGGCCAATCAGTCCGGCGCTCTCTGCCGACTGCGGGCCGCCACAGTTCTTCTCGAATGCCGCAGGCACAATCTGTGCTGCTTGCGCGTACTTCAGAGCTTGCTACGTCCGTTCTTGTGCCACATCTCGACAGGTAAATTCAAGGAAAATCCAAAATTTGCTGAATTTTGGGCTGGAGACAGGCTCAATCCTCACGGGCCTTCAGGAGCGTGAAATCGGTCGGTGCGTGCTGATGGCCTTTCTGCTGGTCAAATTTCTTCATGAATTCGTTCAGGGTGGAAGCCTGAGAATTCAGCTTTTTGTCTGGGTCGCAGGGATGACTGTTTCGGCTTCCGGAATGATTTCGAAGGTGGTTTCAATTTTTGCCGTCTTAGCGATCATCGCGCTGACCGAACAATATTTTGTTTCCGAAAGGTGAATGGCTTTCCGGACCGCCGCGGGTTCAATGCAGCCCTGCAGCTTGTGTTTGATGGTAACCCGCGTGAAGACCGTTGGAGGTTCCTCGCGCTGCTCCGCCACGAGCTCAATGTCATAGCCTGTTACTTGCTGGCGCATCTTTCTTAGAATTCCGACCACGTCGAAGGCGGTGCATCCTCCGAGCGCCAGCAGGGCGAGTTCGATGGGCTTTGCCCCGGTGTTGCCGTCGGCATCATCCATCACTATGTTATGGCCCGATCCCGATTGGCCCACAAACTGGCGGCCTTCTTCTACAGTTGTCAGATGGAGTTGTCCTTTGATCATAGGCTGTTTCCTGTGGCAGGAGGATTTCCTTAGAAAACGGGTGGCCTGCTCAAATTCGGCCCTATTCGCCGTCGCTGTGCGTGGTAGTGACCTTCGCGGTGCTGGCTGTCTTGATGACCCACTCGGTACTGACGGATTTGGGACGCGTGATCGGCGTGGCCAGCAGGCGGTTGAGGACCAGTTGTGAGGTCATTCCCAGGGCGCGGGAAACTCCGAAAAGCACCGTATAATATTCGAACTCAGTCAGCCCAAACAGGTAGAGCAGTGAACCGGAACCCGCATCAACGTTTGGCCAGGGATCTTTCACTTTGCCCTGTTCCTTCAGCACCTGGGGTGTGACGTGGAACAGGCGGTCCACTATCTTGAACATGACGTCGTCGGGACAGACCCGATCTCCGAATTCGTGAAACGCCGTAAAGCGGGGGTCGGTAACGCGAAGGACGGCGTGGCCGTAACCGGGAATCACGCGCCCGTCGTTCAGCGTCTGCCAGATATATTCCCGAAGCTGCCCGTCGGTGGGAACGCCGTTGTATTTCTTACGGATTTCGAGGACGAAGTGCAGGCACTCCTGGTTCGCCAGGCCGTGCAGGGGTCCCGCCAGGCCGTTCATGCCCGCCGATACGGCATAGAAGGGGTCGGAAAGCGCTGAGCCCACCGTGTGGCAGGTAAAGGCGCTGACGTTTCCGCCCTCGTGGTCGCAGTGCAGCGTCAGGTAAAGACGGATCAGGTTGCGAAATTCTCCCGTGGCGTCTGGCAGACCCAGCATGGCGGCGTAATCCGCTCCCCAATCCAGTTTCGGATTGGGAGGCAGAGGTTCGCCCTTGCCGGTGTGAATGCGGTAGATGCCCGCGGCAACCCCCGGCAGCCGGGCAAGCAGAAGGAGGGAATCCTCCAGGGCGGGTTCCCAGTAATCCGTCTTTTGCATGCCCTCGGAATAGCGCTTTCGAAAAACTGATTCGCGTTCCATGGAAAGAATGGCCGTGCTGAACATGGCCATCGGGTGGGTATCCGCAGGCAAAGCCTTCAGAACGTCCCAGACGTACGAAGGGACTTCGGCGCGTTGCCGCAGTTCCTGCTGCAGACTGGCGAGGGCTTCAGCATCAGGAAGCTCACCGGTGCATAGCAGGTAGAAGATTTCCTCGGGCAGCCTTTTCTTCAGGTCGCCGATAGGGATTCCCCTCACTACCAGGCCATTGTTCGGCTCAACAACCGAGGTGTCACACACCAGCCCTTTCACACCTCGCATGCCGCCAAAAACCTGGCTGACGGTCACTTCCGATATGACCGTCGTACCATGTTCAGTGACGATGTTGCGAACTTTTTCTCTTAGCGCCGGCGCTTGCTCGGCCAGCCGATCACGTAATTTGCCCATTTTAGCCACTCCCATAAAACCCATTATTATACAATAACTTGTACGCCACAATCGAGCTTCAGGCAGTGAGGGGGGTCACAAGGGTTTGTGATATTGTTCACCCTGAGGGGCCAGGCAGCCAAAGGCCTCTAATTTTTTCAGTGATTTTCTCCCGATCAGTCTGTCAGAAGCGGAGTGAATTCTGCTTCCTGAGGCTTACCGGGGCAATGCATAAGCTACGTAAGAGCCGCCGGATGGCGCGCCCCACTTTCCTCCGCCGGCAGCGATCACCAGGTACTGCCGCCCGTTGACTTCATAGGTTGCGGGCGTGGCGTTCCCGGCAGCGGGCAGCGTGGCTTCCCAAAGCAGTTTCCCCGTGGTTTTGTCGAAGGCATGAATCTTGTCATCGCGGTCCGTTGCGGCGATAAAAAGCAGCCCTCCTTTCGTCACCAGCGGGCCGCCATAATTCTCACTTCCGGTGTTGCGAATTCCTTTCTTCACCAGTTCCGGAAACTCGCCAAAGGGAATCCTCCAGGCGAATTTGCCGGTGTTCAGATTGATGGCCGTCAAGGTGCCCCAGGGCGGCTTCACCGCCGGGTATCCGTCCGGATCGAGAAATTTGTTATACCCGTCGCTCATGTACTTCAGCCAAGGCCCCATTTCCGCCTCGTTCCAGGTACCCTTTGCCATGGTCTGTTTTCCCGTCGCCAGATAGGTTGCGATGGCCCGTATCGGGGCCTCTCCGAGTTGAGCGAAGGCCGGCATCCGGCCGCCGCCCTTTCGGATGAAGTCCTCAAGCTGAGCTTCGCTGTACTTCTTTGCGATGTGTTGAAGCGACGGAAACTCCGGCGGGCTGCCCGCCATGTTGGCTTTGTGGCAGCTCGAACAGTTGCTCAGATAAAGCTGGCGGGCGTTCACAAGCCCCTGTGTTCTCGGCCTTGGAACTAGGCGCAGAATCCAGGCCATGACGTTGGCGTTGACGTAAAGCAGGCCGGTCGAAGGATCAAATGCCGGGCCGCCCCATTCAGCCCCGCCGTCAAACCCCGGAAAGATCACGGTCCCCTGCCTGCTGGGAGGAATAAACTGGCCTCCATACCGGAGCTTGCGCAGCCGCCCCAGCACCGCCTTATGAGCGGCCGGCGTCCGGTCGGTCACCATCTCCTGTGAGAACTCCTGACGGGCAAACGGCGGCGGCAGCAGCGGAAACGGCTGTGTGGCCGCTGTCTTTTCGCCGTCCACATCAGATGCCGGCGCCTTCCGGTATTCAATCGGGAACAGCGGTTTGCCGGTCTCGCGGTTAAAGACGAACACATATCCCGACTTGGTGGTTTGGGCCACGGCATCGACTTTCTTCCCATCGTGCTCAACCGTCACCAGCACGGGAGCGGCGGGGAAGTCCCGGTCCCAGAGGTCGTGCTTGACCGCCTGGAAATACCACACCAGCTTGCCCGTCGAAGCGTTCAGCGCCAGCAGGCAGTTGGCATAAAGGTCGTCGCCGATGCGGTCCGCGCCATAAAAGTCAAAGGCGGCTGATCCTGTAGGCACAAACACCAGGCCGCGCTTAACGTCCAGGGCCATGCCGGCCCAGTTGTTGGCGCCGCCGGTGTATTTCCAGGCATCCTTTGGCCAGGTGTTGTAACCGGGTTCGCCGGGGCGGGGAATGGTGTGGAAGCTCCATCGCATCTTGCCGGTGCGCACGTCGTAGGCGCGGATGTCGCCCGGAGGGCAGGGCAGGTCTTCCGGCAGGCTGCTGCCCATAATGATCAGGTCCTTGTAGATGATGCCGGGACTCGTCACCTTAACCGAGAGGTCCTCGGGATTGCGTCCCAGCCCCTCGCGCAGGTCAATGTGTCCGCCTTCGCCGAAGGACGGAACGGGCTTGCCGGTTTTGGCGTTCAGTGCGTAAAGATTGTGTCCGAAAACAAAGAAGATGCGCGCGTCGTTGCCGTCGCTCCAGTAAGTGACTCCGCGATAGTGCATTGCATGCAGGATGGGGCCTTCGTGGGGCGGGCTGAAGCTCCAGATCTGCTGGCCCGTGGCGGCATTGAGCGCGAACACCCGAAGTTTGGGCGATGTGGCATAGAGCACCCCGGCGACGATGATGGGGTTGCACTCCATCTCAGAGTTCTTGAAGGCGTCGCCGGTGTCGTACTTCCAGGCCACTTTCAGCCGGCCCACGTTGCTTCGGTTGATCTGGTCAAGCGCGGAATAGTGAATGTCGTCCGGCCCGCCGCCGGCGACGCACCAGCCGCTGTAGGGCGCTTTGCCCGTGCCTTCGCTTTGGCGCTTTGCGCACTGGGTGAGGAAGGCTGCGGCAAACAGCAGGAATGCGATTTGAAATACCCGCAACGACCTCGTATGATGAGTACTTTGACTTCGCGCAGTGGGGATGGGGCTGATCAACCTGGACATTCCTGATATTCCTTTTGCAGGGAATTGCCTCCCGAACATAGGGGACTTTCCCGGAATCTGAACTGCGATAATGCGCCGCCCAATTTATCAGAGATTGCGGCATCAGCGGAAGAGTTTTCTGCTGATGGGTCCTGTGGCCCGCCCCGGCTGCGGAAAAGAAAAAGCATCGCGCCGTGCGGATACAAACGTGGGCCCGTGTTGCTGCATCCAACAAGAGCACGGCGATTTTGTGCGCTTCTTATGAAAAACGTTAACCTGCCAGACTCATAACTTACGAAGCAAACATCGAAATAAAGGAATGACAAAAATGGGAATGATTCAAGCTGATTTTGTGGAGACTTCTGAAAGCGGACGAGATGGAAAAGCGGTTGCGGCCCGCAACGCGAAAGCCCGCGTCCCCGCCGTCCTGATCGCTGCATTGTTGCCTGTCCTGCTCCTCGCGGCCGGACTCGCGACTGCAAAGGCCGCCGGCAGCAGCGAAGTGCTGCGGGCGACCCTGCCGAACGGCCTGCACGTGGTGATTGTCCGCAACACCCTGGCGCCGGTGGTCACTACGGTGATGAACTACAAAGTAGGTTCGGACGAAGCTCCGGAAGGTTTCCCGGGCATGGCCCACGCGCAGGAGCACATGATGTTCCGCGGCAGCCCCGGCCTTTCCGCCAATCAACTGGCGGACATTGCAGCGGGCATGGGCGGCGAGTTTGACGCCGACACTCAGCAGACCATAACGCAATATTTTTTCACCGTCCCTGTCGCCGATCTCAACGTGGCGCTCCACGTCGAGGCCATTCGCATGCGCGGCGTGCTCGATACCGACAAGCTGTGGGACAAGGAGCGCGGCGCCATTGAGCAGGAAGTCGCGCAGGACCTCTCCAACCCCGAATACGTTTTCTACACCAAGCTGCTGGCTGCCATGTTTCGCGGAACGCCTTACGCGCACGACGCGCTCGGTTCACGCCCGTCCTTCAACAAGACCACCGGGACCATGCTTCACAATTTTTATAGCACCTGGTACGCGCCCAACAACGCCATCCTGGTGATTGTGGGCAACGTTGACCTGCAGAAGACGCTGGCAGAAGTGAAGGGCCTGTTCAGCGCGATTCCTGCGAAGAAACTTCCTTCCAAGCCGGCCGTATCCCTCGAGTCCGTCAGCGCGCAGACGCTGAATCTGAAAACCGACCTCCCTTACGGCCTGTCGCTCATTTCGTATCGCATGCCCGGCTCCAGCAGCCCGGATTTTGCCGCGGCGGAGGTCCTTTCTGATGTTCTCAGCAGCCAGCGCGGAAGCCTCTACGCTCTGGTGCCCGAAGGCAAGGCCCTCTATGCGGGTTTTTCACTGGATTCCTTGCCCGGCGCCAGCCTGGGGTACGCCATCGGGGCCTTTAGCAGGCAAACCACCGGCGCGCAACTGGTGGATGAAATGCGCAAGGTTCTGGAGGATGACCTCAAAAGCGGCGTGCCTGCCGATCTGGTGGCCGCTGCCAAGCGGCACGAGCTGGCCAGCGCGGAATTCCAGAAGAATTCGGTTTCAGGCCTTGCCATGGCGTGGTCTAATGCGCTGGCAGTGGAGGGCCGCCGGTCGCCTGAGGACGACGTTGAGGCCATTCAAAAAGTCACCGTGGCGGACGTTAACCGCGTCGCCCGCCAGTACCTGGTGCAGTCAAAAGCAATCACCGCCGTATTGACGCCGCAGGTTTCCGGCAAGCCGATTTCCTCAAAAGGGTTTGGCGGCAAAGAATCTTTTGCTCCCAAGCACACCAGGAACGTCAAGCTGCCGGCCTGGGCCGAGACGGCGCTCGAAAAGCTCTCCATTCCCGAACTTACAGTGCATCCGGTGGTGAGCACGCTTCCAAACGGCCTCAAGCTGATTGTGCAGCCCGAATCGATCAACGACACGGTCAGCATCTATGGCCACATCAAGAACAATCCTGATCTCGAGACTCCCAAAGGCCAGGAAGGCGCCGACGATGAACTGGGCCAGCTCTTTTCCTACGGCAGTACCACGCTGGGCCGCATCGCTTTCCAAAAAGCTCTGGACGACATCGGCGCCAATGAATCCGCCGGGACGGACTTTTCACTCCAGGTGCTTTCCAGCCACCTGGACCGCGGCGTCGATCTGCTGGCGCAGAATGAACTGCACCCGGCGCTGCCGGAAAAGGCCTTCCGCATCACGCAGCAACAGTTGGCCTCCACGGTTGCCCAGCAGCTTCAAAGCCCTGACTACCTCACCGGTCGCGCCGTCAACGTTGCTCTGTTCCCCAAGACGGACCCATCTTTGCGCCAGGCTACGCCGAAAACGGTTTCGTCTCTTACATTAGACGACGTCAAGGCCTATTACCGCCATGTCTTCAGGCCGGACCTCAGCACCATTGTGGTGATTGGCAAGGTCACGCCGGATGAAGCAAAAGCTGTGATTGAAAAATACTTCGGCGGCTGGAAAGCAACCGGGCCCAAGCCGCCCACCGATCTCCCCGCGGTCCCCAACAATTCCCCGGCCACCACCGCCGTCCCGGACAAGAGCCGCGTGCAGGATAATGTAACTCTGGCGGAAACGCTCAAGCTCACCCGCTTCAGCCCGGATTTCTATCCCCTGGAAGTCGGCAATCACGTTCTCGGCGGGGGCTTTTATGCCACCCGTCTTTACCGGGACCTGCGCGAAAACGCCGGCCTCGTTTATTACGTTGGTTCCTCCTTCAATTTTGGAAAGACGCGCAGCATTTACCGTGTCAATTACGCCTGCGATCCGCCTAACGTTTCCAAGGCCCGGACCATCATTGTCCGCGACCTGAAACAAATGCAAAGCAACCCCGTGAGCCCCGACGAACTGCGCCAGGCCAAGGCCATGCTGCTGCGAGCGATTCCGCTTTCCGAAGCCAGCGTGGGCAGTATCGCCGGCGGGCTGATTTATCGCTCGACAATGGGGCTGCCGCTTGATGAGCCGGTGCTGTCGGCCCGGAAGTACGTGAAGATCACCGCGCCGGAAGTCCAGAAAGCTTTTGCCCAATGGATTCGCCCCGGCGATTTGGTCCAGGTGACCGAAGGCCCCGCGCCAAATTAGCGCGGGCCTTTAAATCTTTGTATGGGCGGTTGGCGCAGAGAGTTGGCTCCTTTGCTCCGCGATTTGCGGAAGAGGACGACGCGTAGGGGACGGCTCCGCTTTGTCTTCAATAAACAGGCCAGGGACCGTCACCGCAATTGAAGTCAGGCCAGGTGAGTGCGCGGCTCGAATTCGCGCGTCCATTCGGGCTCAGCAGCTACGCCCGGCAAAAGAATGAGGAAACGCCTGGGCGAAAAACCTTGACAATACCTACGCTACTATGCTAGTCTGATTGAGAACGTCGGGCGGGGCGTCCAGCAGAAAATTAAGCAGTCTGCATGGACTGTTTAATATCCGTAAGTTGCTGAAACGATTGACTGATGGATTTTGGACATTTAAGTGCGTGGGACAAAAAACACGTTTTTTTAAAAAACGAACCGGAGAAGTTCTTTAAATTCAGCAAAAGACTACATAGATAGCCAAAAACAAACCGGAAAACGAACCGGAGAAGTTGTTGAAAACACATAGCTGTGGAAAAAACGAACCGGAAAACGAAGCGGGCCATGTTGTTGAAAACAAATATTGGAGAAAAACCAACCGGAAAACGAACCGGAGGCTCGCTTGGGACTGCTGTTTTTCCCAAGGGCTAGCCAATCGCTTCTAAAAGTTGCATCACCCGGCCGGAAATGATTGCCTTCCGGCGCCCCAGTCACAGAGTAGCAACCATGAAACATTTGTGGACGCTCTTTTTTGCGGAGTTCATCGGCACGGCGCTGCTGGTGGCCGTGGGCGTTTCCTTCGTCATCCTCGACTTCGGCAAAGGGAGTCCGGTTGCTGCGCTCCTGCCTGACCCGGGATTGCGGCTGCTGATCACCGGTTTCCTTTTTGGCGCCACGGGGGCATCGATTGCAGTTTCTCCGGTGGGCAAAACCAGCGGCGCCCACATCAACCCGATGGTCACGCTGGCCTTCTGGCTGAAAGGGAAGATGAACAGCCCTAATGCGCTTGGATACATATTCGCCCAGCTTGCCGGCGGAATTGCCGGCGCTTTGCCGTTGCTGGTGTGGGGGCGGATGGGCGCCAGCATCAATTTTGGCGGAACGTTTCCTGGTTCCGGTTTTACGCTCTTGCAGGCCATGCTGGGGGAAGTGGCCGCGACGTTCGGATTGATTGCCGGGCTCTTCCTATTTCTTGGGCACGCGCGCCTCCGTGCTTACACGCCGCTGCTGTTTCCGTTTCTCTACGCGGCGATGGTTTATCTTGAGGCGCCGGTTTCGGGCACCAGCACCAACCCTGCGCGCACCATCGGGCCGTCTCTTGTGGCGAGCAACTGGCGCGGCTGGTGGATCTACTGGCTGGGACCGCTGCTGGGAACGTTTCTGGCTCTGGCCTTCACGCAGATTCCTTGGATGCGGCGCTTTGAAGTCGAGGTAGCCAAGATTTACCACTTTGAGCATGATCCCCATGGAGTGTTCCGCTCCTCCGGCGTTTAGCGGCAAAGGGTGCCCCGCCTGGCGTCTCCGCGTGGTTCCGTGTCCGCCGCGCGGCGTTTGTTATACTCAATTGCGGGGGCCGGGCGTGGATTCAAATTCGGCTTCCGGCGAAAGCGCAGAGTTCCTCCCCATGCACAACGAGGTTGCCCTTTGCCATGATCCGAAAGAAGACTGCAACTCTCACCCTGGCGGGCATCACGGCGGTTGTTCTGATCGCCATGGGGGCCTACCGCCTGGGTGTGCGTCACGCTTCGGTTCGAAACGAGCGGGCGGGCAGCGTCCAGGTGCCGGCGGGCGGATGCCTTGAGCTCCCGGAGGCGGGCGTTCACACGGGCGAAAATAGCTGCGTCGAAGGGCGCGTTCTGCGGGTTTACACTTCGCGCTCGGGCAGCACCTTTCTGGATTTTTGCCCGGACTATCACAACTGTCCTTTTGGCAGCGTCATCTTTGCGAAAGATCGTTCGAAATTTGGAAACCTGGGGACCCTGGAAGGCCGAAAGGTTGAGGTCCTGGGAGAGATCACCACTTACAATGGCCGTGCTGAAATCGTTATTCGCGACCCGAAACAGATTCGTGAGCCTCAGTAAGGGCGCTTGCGGAATGGCCCGAGGCTTCCGGTCCCAGTTCATGCCGGCTGCGGCCTGCGCCGCGCTATTGCTGGCTTGCCTGTTGGTTCCTCGCGTAAACCTCGGAGCGGGGCAGCAAGCCGCGGGAAGCGCGGTGGCGCCACCACCCGCGGCCAGGTCGGCGCCGTCACAGCAGGCCATCACGCTGGTCAACCAGGGCGAGGGGCTGCTGGAGCATAACGATCTGGCTGGAGCCGTGTCCGCGTTTCAGAGAGCCGTTCAGAGTGATCCCTCATTCGGGGCCGCGCACCGTGGCCTGGGCATCGCCTTGTGGCAGCAGGGAGACCTCAGCGGAGCATGGCAGGAAATGAATGCGGTGGCGCGCCTCGAGCCGGAGAATGCCCGTGCCCACTATGAGCTTGGCCGCCTGGCAGGGCATATTGCCAGCGGGCCTGCAAAGAAGGCCGCCGCAGACACGGGCCTGTCGGCCGGCGACCTCCGTGAGATCGCATTGAGCGAGGTCCAGAAGTCCTCGTCGCTGGCGCCGCGCGACTTCAACATGCGCCTGGAGCTTTCGCAACTGGAGCTGAACGCCGGGCGGAAGAAGGACGCGCAGGCCGACGCGCTGGGCGCCATCCCGCTGGCCTCGACCGCGGCGGAACGCGCCCTGGCCTACGTGGCGCTGGCCCGCGCTTTCGCTTCCACCGGCGACCAAATGCGCGCGGAAGCCGAATACAAGAAAGCTCTTAAGCAAAATCCTGCGAGCGGCGCAGCCTATCTTGGCCTGGGAGAAATCGCCCTGTTTCAACGGAACACCGCTCAGGCGGCTCAGTATTTCAATCAGGCGGTCCAGCAGGCCCCGGATTTCGGGCCTGCCTATGCTGCCCTGGCGCAGCTTTATCTCCAGGCCCATCGGCGCGCGGAGGCCCTGGAGATGCTGCAAAAGGCCGTGGCGCTCGATCCGGGTGACTGGCAGAGCCAGTATGAACTGGGAAAACTGCTGATGGAGGCGGGTGAATCGGCCAAGGCAAAAGAACTGTTCACGGAGATTCTTGCCGCCCAGCCCGGCTTTCTGGAGGCTGGGGAGCAACTGGCCCTGATAAGCCTGCGCCAGGGCGATGTGCAGGGCGCGGTGGAGCGGGCGCAGCAACTGCTGATGCGTAACCCCCAGGCGGTGGAGGGACATCGGGTGCTGGCGCTGGCTTACTGGCGGGAACACCAGGCGGACAACTCCCTGGCGGAATGCGCCCAGGCGCTGGCCGTTGACCCGCACTCCACCTCGATGCTGGCCCTGCAGTCTCTGGTGTTGTGGGAAACCCGGCAGCGCAAAGACGCCCGGCAGGTGCTGCTTGAAGTGGCCCGCGGCGATCCCTCCATCCTCTCGCCCGTCGTCTTCTGCAGGCAGATTGTGTGCGGCAGCGCGGATGTCACGCTGGTGGGCGAGTTCCTTCGCCAGAACCGCTGGATTCTGGCGCCGCCGGGCGGTCAATAGCCGCGCTGCTTGTCCACCACGTTAGATTTTGCTTGGACATCAGGCTGCCTCCGGGAAGCGTTAGGGAAAGTCTGGCACCGAATCCGGCCCGTCGGGCAATACTCTCCGAGGGCGCCGCCCGTGGGTTCCGTTGGCGGATGTTCTGGATGTTTGACAAACGGCGGGGGCGCTGATACATTCAAGCCAATGCGACGAAGGGAACTACTCTCCGACCGGTATTTCTCATGAAAAAACCGATCTGTTGTCTGCTCCTAGGGCAACCAACCTTCTGTCGGCATGCGAGGTGTCTATGCAAGGAACAGTCAAACGCGTTGTTCGCGACCGAGGCTTTGGGTTTATCATCTCGGCGGAAGGGCGTGAGATCTTTTTTCACCGCAGCAGTCTCCAGGGGCTTAACTTTGACACGTTAAAAGAAGGTGACCCGGTGGAGTTTGAGATCGAGGACGGACCCAAGGGCCCCAGGGCCGTGGGGGTCCGATCTTCCTCGAAGTAGGCCGCTGGCTCCCGGCCTCAAAACCTCCCAAGAGGTAAATCGGAAATAAACCTGCCGGAGTATTCGTTTACCGGGCGGGGGCGTGTCTGCCGCAGTGGCGCACGGGGTTGCGAACTGCGCAAACTCCCGGGGTTGCAGGCTGCTGCCCCGTAGCCTGTAAGTGCTGTTCACCGCCGTGAAGTTCCAGCTTTTGTCCGCCCCAGGCGAGCCAGCCGGTGATGCCCTGGGGCAGCGTAACGTCAGCGGACAGTTGACCGTTGCTCTGCGCATACTTCACGCTGATTTCTCCCTGGGGGACGGGGACCGAGGCCACAAGGTGGTCGAGATTTCCCATGTGCGGCTCGATCAGCACTTTGCCAAAACCCGGCGCGGCCGGTTCGATGCCGGCAATCGTATTGAGGAAGTCGAAGTTGGGATGGGCGCTCCAGGCGTGGCAATCGGAGCGCGCTGGTTCAGGTTTTTCCGCCCAGGTCGTCAGGCCCAGGCTGAGCATCTGTTTCCAGGGTCCCAGCAGGCTGAGGTAGTCGTTGCCGAGGCCAGCCTGCTTGAGGGCGCGGAAAAGGTAAAAGCGGAAGTAGTAAGAACACTGGGTCAGCGCCGAATCCGCCAGGACTTTTTGCATGACGCGTTTTTGATCCTGAGCGGGGATGGCCTGGGTCAGGATGCCCAGGATGTTGGCATGCTGGCTGAAGCTTTGGCGCGCGGGAGTGTCCGCCAGCAGGCCGCGTGAGGGGTCCCAGCACTTCTCATAGACGGCGCGCGCAATCTTTTCCGCCAGCGCGCGGTCATGCCGGGCGAAAGATTCGTTGCCGAAACTGGATTCCAGGTCGGCGGCGTTCTGGAGCGCCGCCACAAATTGCAGGGTCAGGATGGAAGATTGGCCGTCCGTTTCTTCGGGAGGCACCCCATCCCTGAATTGCGGCGTCCAGTCTACAAAGTTCCACCATTCCAGCCTTCCCAGCAGGCCGGAAGGTGCGATGCGGCGGCCAAACCAGCCGAGAACGTCCCTCATGCCCGGAAGGTACTGCCGGAGAAAGGCCGAATCTCCGTGATACCACCAGAGGTCGTGCATCATGCCGATCCAGAAAAGCGAAAACGGCGGAATGA
>JAJYJL010000654.1 GCA_021789565.1 Acidobacteriota bacterium | reverse complement strand
TGTTGTAGCCCATATAAAGGGCCGTCCATGGATTCACAATGTAGGAGATCAGGAAGTCGGCGTTGAATTGTTTTGTCGGTTGCAGCGACGTCAGCGCTGTATTGGGCAGGACGGTACTGTACTGGAAAATTGTTCGAACCCCCAGGCGCGGGCTGAACTGCCAGTTCCATTTGGAACGGATGATGTGATTATCAAAAATACTCGCACCCCCCTCCCGGCTGGTGAGCCGCTCCAGGATGTAAGTATTGTCAACCTCCAGTTTTGTAAGCGGCCGGATTGTCATCAGCACCTGGCCGTGGGTCAGGTTACCCAGCATGGGGGCCTGGCCGCTGTGGGGCACGAAATTCACATCCGTACCCCACTCGTATTGCGCACTAAAAGTGAAAGGTTGATAGTACTGGCTGCCTACGTAGATGCCCTTGTGCTGATGGACGTAAGTCTGGTTGGCAGTCAGCACGGAAAAGTCCTTGGGGCGGAGCAATTCATGGTCCGCCGCCTGATAAAACTCAATGTAGGTTTGGCCGGTTAGTTCAAAGCTCAACCCGGTATCGTAGTATTGGTCAAGCTGGTTGCCGGCGTGGTCCCACACCGGATCGAGATAAAGCGTTGGTCCCCAGGAAATCAGCGCCTTGCCTTCCGGCCGGAAGCGATAGGTGATGAATTGCCCCAGGCTTCTGAAATCGGGTCGTACGGCCGGCCTCGGAATCGCGCGACTGTAAGGCACAAAATTATCCACCCTATTTTCGCCGAGGAAGCCGGTTTCCGTATTAAAGCCGGGGCTGAGATCCTCATAATCAAAGTCGTAATAAAACTGGTAACCGGTACGTTGCAAGTGTAGTTTATACGCCGGGCCTGCGGAGCGCGGTGCGCTGGGAGAAGTGGTTGCGCTGGCGACCCCCTGCCAGTCCAATGTCCAGTTGGGCGTAAATTTGAAATGGCCGTCGATACCTCCCACGCGGTTATAGGTGCCTGCGAATTCGCGGTCGGTATAGATCATGCCGATCGTTGACTGTTTCCCGATGTCCCGATTGACCCTCACGACGTCGAAGTGCGCGCGCTTGCCCGCCAGGGGATCGTTCGTCGGAACCACCTCTCCCGGCGATTTGTCATCTGCCAGCAGTGTTCCGATGGCGTAATGTCCCACCTTTCCCGTGAGGCGGACACCGAACTGGGGGTCTGCGATATTGCGGGAGAAAAACAGGTTAAGCGGCGTCTGGAAAAAATTCGCATTCTCCAGAAAAAACGGCCGCTTCTCTGGAAAGTTGACAGCAAACCGCTGGTTGACCGTGACTTGGGGCTGGTCAGATTCCACCTGGCTGAAGTCGGGGTTTACCGTGGCGTCCACCACCAGGCTGTCCTTCAAGACGGCCTTACCATCAATTCCGACCCGCGGGTCGAAATGCCGGGAAATGAATTGAGGATTAGCGGGGTCGCGCGTGTCGAGCGCGCGGTAGGATCGCTCATAGGCATACGGAATCAATTGCACATTATGTCCGCGCGAAATCGAGTCCAGCCCCTCCAGAGTGGCCTCCTGGCCAAGCCGCCCCTGTATGCGCGTCGAAACGCGCGGCCACGTGTCCGAACCGTTATTGCGCGGAATCCAGCGGATGAACAGGATTCCCCATGTCTGCTTTGGCGCGGCCGGAAAGCGCAGGCTCTTGAACGGGATCGCCTCCCACACGACAAAGCCCTGTTTGGTTCGCTGGCCTTTTGATTTCCACACCGTATCGAACGAGCTGTCGTAATTCGGATTGGCATTTTCCTCGTAGCTGCCATCCTGCTGCAGCCCAAATGGATTGACGGTGAAGACATAGGCGTGACGATGGTCGTGGAAGGTGTCAAGAAACAGATCAAGCCGTTCGTCGCCGGTCAAATGGTCACGCACCGTCATGTGGGCGCGTACCTTGCTGGGCTCATTGTCAAAGGCGACAAAAACTACGTAGAGGTACTTGTTGTCGTAACCCAGATAAACATCTGTCCGCTGGTTGGGTGCCACATCGTCTTTGGGCGTGCGCTGAATGAATCCATCGATCTTGAGCATCTTGCCCGCCATGGCTGCGTCCGGTCTCATATCCAGAAAGTCTGAGAGCTTGGGTGGCGGACTCACGCGCCGGATTGTGACGGTGGGACGAGTTTCAGTAAGGCCTGTCGAAGCGGAAGACTGGCCATAAGATCTTCCACAGGCACAAAGAATCACCAGCCCAATCACCAGAGCAGGCCGAAGGACTCTATCGAGGAAAACATGGTGCGTGGATGAACTACGGTCAGGCTTTCCGAGAGCGGCAGCTCGGCTGTACTCCAGAGACCTGAAAGATCGAATTCGTTGCGCCATCAGCCGGGCCGGAAAATGCCTTTGACCAAAAATGGAACTTGCCTTGTACGCTTCGCACCCTGAAGGGCCGTTATTCTATTCTACTGTGACAGATTTTGCCAGGTTTCGGGGCTGGTCAACGTCGCATCCTCGCAGGACGGCGATGTGGTAGGCCAACAATTGCAAGGGTACGACCTCGAGAACTGCGGAGAGGTACTCGTTAGTTTGGGGAAGTGTGATCAGGTGGTCAGCCATGTCCTGAACTTCCCGGTCGCCTTCGGTGACCAAAGCGACGATTACGGCGCCGCGGGCTTTGGCTTCCTTGATGTTTGAAACCGTCCGCTCGTGGCGGAGCTTCGAATCGTTGGACTTGCTGTCGCAGGTTGCCATCACCACCACCGGCAGACCTTCCGTGATGAGGGCGA
Organism: Acidobacteriota bacterium; assembly: GCA_021789565.1. The sequence continues at coordinate 2,848 of JAJYJL010000654.1, read as the reverse complement.
TGGGACCGTGCTTCAGTTCGCCTGCCGGGTAGGCTTCAGCGTGAATGTAAGAAACCTTCTTCATCTTGAGGGCGCCTTCAAGCGCCACTGGAAAATGGACGCCACGGCCAAGAAACAAAAAGTCTGAAGCGCGATCGAAGTGACGGGACAGCTCTTCATACTCTTCGTCTTTTTGCAGGACGGACTCGAGCTGGCGGGGTAGCATGGTGAGCGCGCTAAGCAGTTCCTTCGATTCAGCGGGAGGAATCAGGTCGCGAAGCTGGCCCAGATAAACCGCGAACAGGTAAAGTCCGATCAGTTGCGAGGTGAAAGTCTTGGTGGAACCCACGCCGATTTCAGGTCCTGCATGCGTGTAGATGGTCCCGTTGGCTTCACGGGGCACCATACTGCCAAGTACATTGCAGATGGCTAGCGTCTTGGACCCTTTGGCCTGGGCCTCGCGCTGCCCTGCAATCGTGTCGGCGGTTTCACCCGACTGTGTGATCAGCACGGTCAGCGTGCGGGAGTCCACCAGCGGATCCCGGTAGCGGAATTCCGAGGCATAATCAACTTCCGTCGGTACGCGCGCCAGACGCTCAAACATGATCTTCCCCGCGAGACCAGCGTGCCGCGAGGTTCCCGCAGCAACGACTTTGATTTCCCGGAAGGCGCGGAATTCATCTTCAGTAATTTCCATTTCATCCAGGAAAATCTGCCCCGTTTCCGGAGAAACACGGCCCAACGCTGTATCGCGGACGGCGCGCGGCTGCTCGTAAATCTCTTTCAGGGTGAAATGCTTGAAGCCACCTTTTTCCGCCAGAATGGGGTCCCAGCTGATGTGTTGCACGCGCCGGGTCACCGGCTCGCCCTGGAAGTCCATCAGCTTCACGCCATTGGGCGTCAGCACCGCGATGTCGCCGTCTGCAAGAAAGAAAAGATCACGGGTGTGATACAGGATGGCTGGAACGTCGCTGGCAACCAGATATTCATTCTTGCCGAGACCGATTACGGCCGGCGGACCCTGGCGGACCGCAACAATCTTGTTCAAATCTCTTGTGGACATGATCGCCAGGGCGAAAACACCAGTCAGCCGCTGTACAGCCGATCGGACAGCTTCGTCAAGCGTGACCTGAGTGGAAGGCTTCGACGGCTTGTCGAGATATTTCTCGATCAAGTGCGCAATCACCTCGGTATCTGTTTCGGTCGTGAAGATGTGCTCTTCTTCCGCCAGTTCCTGCTTCAACTCCATGTAGTTTTCAATGATGCCGTTGTGAACAACCGCAACGCTGCCGTGGCAGTCGCGGTGAGGATGGGCGTTTTCTTCCGTCGGCGCTCCGTGCGTGGCCCAGCGGGTATGCCCAATACCGTAAGTGCCGTCAACGGGGTTCAGCCGGATCACTTCTTCCAGATTGCGCAGTTTGCCCATGGCACGGCGAATGGCCAGATTGCCATCCTTCATTACCGCAAGGCCGGCGGAGTCATAACCTCGATACTGAAGCCGCTGAAGGCCCTCGATCAGCACAGGTACCACGCGCTTGTTGCCGATGTAACCGATAATTCCTGACATGGATTGAGGTTCCTGGCCTGGCGGACTTGCCCGGAAAAAACCACACCCGCCGCAGGCTGCACTAGGGGTGATCGTTCTAAGCCTGCATTATAGCAGAACTACGCCGCCGCGTTCTTAGCCCTCAGGTTGGTTCTGCAATGGGTTATCGCGACTGTTGTACATAGACTTCGCCCGTGTTGAGGCTTGCCTTCTGGTTGAAACTGCCAAAGGTCAACCCTTCGCCGGAAGCGATATATTCCTTCATCTTTGCCGACATGCGGCGGCAGACTTCGGGAGTGCGGTCCGCCACGTCGGTGAGTTCCTGGGGGTCCTTTTCAAGGTTATAGAGCTGCGGCTTATAGATGGCTGGGGTTGCCCCTGGAGCAACAGCAAACTTGTCCTGGCGAGCTTCCGGTTTCCAGATTTCCGTGTAGCTCCACTCATGATCGCGCGCGCATCCCACCCATCCGTAAGTGTGCACCACAAAATCCTTGATGCCGCGCGTTTCTCCTGCGGCTAGCGGCCAGAAATTGGTGCCGGTCACGCGGGCAGGCGGCATTAATCCCAACAGGTGCAGTAACGTGGGCATGTAATCGTGGATCTGCACGAACCCGGAGACTTTCTTTCCGGCCAATTTCTGGTCTGGTGTCCGGATCATCAGCGGAACGTGGGTCACCTGGCCGCGCAGCTTGTCCGGCCCTTTCAGGAACTGGCCGTGTTCGCCCAGCATGGCGCCGTGGTCGGACATGAAGACGACGACGGAATTCTCCAGCAGCCCGTATTGCCGGATCGTATCAAGCAGTTGGCCGATCCAGTAATCCACGCAGCTAACTTCCCCTGCGTAGTTGGCGCGAAACCGGTTTTTGATCTCGTCCGATAACTCGACGGTGGTGTAAGGCGGCTCGATAAAACTCGGCGTGTAAGGACCTTTCCAGTACTTCTCGAGGAACCGCTGAGGCGGGTCCCACGGCTCGTGCGAATCGAACATTTCCACATGCAGATAGAAGGGCCGCTGGTCGAAATTCCCCTTCAGCCACTGGATGGCACGGTCGGCGACAATCTGTGAGAGCGACTCGCCCTGCTGCTTCCACAGATTGCGGTTGGCCTTGTACTGGGCGAGGAAGCCCTGGATGCCAGGATAGCGCTTGAGATATTCCGGCGAAACGATGTCGCTGACGTCTGGCAACTGGTGGGGGGCTGTGCCGTAGTAGTCAAACTCCTGGCCGCGAATCCACTGGAAGGTGTGAAAACCGCGATGGAAATTCTTTCCCGGCCGCATCTGGTGCGGCAGGTCGCTGATCAACGTGGTGATGTAGTCTGCCT
>JAJYJL010000653.1 GCA_021789565.1 Acidobacteriota bacterium | reverse complement strand
CCTGGCACCTGTGATATCATCCCTGATCTAAGCGGACCAATTGTATGAGTCTTGAAACGGGCAGGAGAGTCCTTGAAATCGAAGCGCGAGCCATCGCCGAACTGATCGCACGGCTGGATGAACGTTTCGAGCGCGCAGTAGAGACCATGCTGGCCTGCCGTGGCCGCCTGGTAGTGGCAGGCATGGGCAAATCCGGACTGGTGGGGCAGAAGATTTCAGCTACATTCTCCAGCACGGGAACGCCGTCGTTCTTCCTTCACCCGGCCGAAGCGCTGCACGGCGACCTGGGCCGCCTGGTTCCGAGTGACGTGCTGATGGCGCTCTCCTATAGTGGTGAAACGGAAGAACTGCTGCGGTTGCTCGACACGGTCAAACGGTTGGCAATTCCCCTGATCGTGCTGACGGGCCAGCCAGCCTCAACTCTGGCGCAGGCGAGTGACGTGGTAATTGACGTGGCCATCAGCGAGGAAGCTTGCCCGCTTGGCCTCGCGCCAACGGCCTCAACCACGGCAATGCTGGCAGTGGGGGACGCTCTTGCCATGGCGCTGCTCGAAAGGCGTGGCTTTAAGGAAGAAGATTACGCGGCGCTGCATCCGGGCGGTGGCCTGGGCGTGCGGTTGCGTCGCGTCGAGAACGTGATGCACACCGGCGACGAAATTCCGTGCGTGAATCCTGAGACCACGCTTCCTGACGTTATCTACGAAATCAGCCAAAAGAAAATGGGTCATACGGCTGTGGTAGATAGTGACGGACGCCTGGCCGGGGTGATATCCGATGGTGACCTGCGGCGCTTTTTCCAGCATCAGGGCTCCCACGCACTGGAGCGTTGCGCAGCTGAACTGATGACTCGTACGCCCGTGACTATCGGGCGCAAGGAACTCGCCACGCGAGCCCTGAACGTGATGGAGAGCCGGAGGATCACCTCCCTGATGGTCGTGGACGGCGAAGGGCGGCTTGAAGGCGTGGTTCACATTCACGACTTGTGGCGCACACAGATGTTTTGAACCCATCTTTATACGTTGCCGCTTCTTTTGAGATAGTGGGCGTGGCAAAAGAACTTGGCCTGTTGGACGTCCGCAACCGACAAGATTGGAGACTGTGGCTGGAACAGCACCATGCCTCAAGTCCGGGTGTCTGGCTTGTGTTCCATAAGCGCTACGCGCGGACGAAGTCAATCGCTTACGAAGATTCGGTTCGGGAAGGATTGTGTTTTGGATGGATCGACAGCCTGATCAAACGGCTGGACGATGATCGGTACGCGAGGAAGTATACGCCGCGCAAGTCTTCGAGCAAATGGTCCGAGATTAACCGAAAACGCTGGATGGAGCTCAAGTCGGCCGGCTTGCTCGCGCCCGCAGGACTCGCGGCAGCGCCAACCGGCAACACTTACCCGCCGCGGCCGGCGATCCCGGAATTGCCTGGCTACATCGCAAAAGTCCTCAAGGCTAATCCGAATGCATGGAGTGCCTTTCAAGGCTTGGCCCGATCACATCGCCGCCAGTACATACTTTGGATTCATTTGGCCAAACGGCTGGAAACACGCGAAAAGCGTCTTCGTGAATCAGTCGCGTTACTGTCGGCCGGGCAGAAGCTGGGCCTGAAATAGTATCTCGATGTAAGTCCGCCCGGCGCGGCGGTGGCTGCCTGATTGGGAATGAAAGAAACTTTTCTGAGGAGAAACATGCCATTATCGAAAGAGCAGGTCCGGCGTCGGGCCCGCAAGATCAAACTTCTGCTGCTCGACGTTGACGGAGTGATGACCGACGGCCGGATCTATTACGTGCCGCGGCCCGAAGGCGGGATGTTTGAGACCAAGGCCTTCCATTCGCGCGACGGCATTGGCATCCGCTACGCGCGCGAAGCAGGAATCAAGGTCGGCATCATCAGCGGGCGCGGCTCCGACACCGTGCGCTACCGTGCGGCGGAGCTGAAGCTTGATTTCATCGAGGAAAACAGCCTGAAGAAGATCCCGCCCTACGAGCGGATTTTGCAGGCGGCTGGCCTGAAGGATGACGAAGTCTGCTATGTGGGCGATGACCTGGTGGATCTCCCAATCCTGAAGCGCGTGGGGTTTGCGGTGTGCGTCCAGGACGGTCACTCGTTTTTGCGAAAGCACGCCCACTACGTTACCAAAGCTCCCGGCGGGCTGGGTGCCGTCCGCGAAACGATTGAAATGATTCTGGACGCACAAGCCAAGTGGAAGCCGGTGGTGGACCGTTACCTGCACGCAGCCGAAGCATAGCGCTCCAGCAAGCCCTTTACCAATCTAGACCAGCGCTATGGCCCGGATGGGCGAGCCCGAGCCCTGTTTGATTTTCAGCGGCAGCGCGATGAAAAGGAAGAAGTCCGGAAGCTCATCGAGGCGCGTGAGGTTCTCGATGATCAGTACCTGGTTTTCGAGCACCCTGCGGTGAATGTAACTGCCGGCGAGCGCCGCGGGCGGATCGGGCGAGAGCGAATCGACGCCAATGGCCGCGATGGATTTGCTGAGGAGATATTCCGCAGCTTCCATGCTGACGCCGGGCCAGTCATTCAGGTAGCGGCGGTTATTCGGGCGCAGGGCCCAGTATTCTGCCCAACCGAAATTGAAGACCGCAATGTCGCCGGTTTCAATTGCGCCGTGCCGTGCTTCCCAATCCTGGATGAAGTGTGCGGAGACATAATCGCCTTCCTTCAACCCGCGGCAATCCAACCGAACGCCGCGCCCCACCAGGTGGTTTGGAGCGACCTGCTCGATGGTCTTGTGCGCCTCCGGGTTGGCATCGGTCACAAAGTGCGCGGGAGCGTCCACGTGCGTTCCGTTGTGCTCATTCATGACAATCTGGAATGTGAGCGCGCGGTCGCCATGCCAGTAGGAACCCCACATATCGTGAAAGAACTTTGAATGGGTAGGGAAGTTCGGCATGTGCTCTTCAAGGGTCTGGCTCAGGTCTACCACTCGCGCCTGGCGCAGAGCGGATATCAATGTTGACAGCTCCATGGCTGGTTGTCCTTTCGTGAAAAGGTTCTTCGTTGTGCTGTCCGTCCCGTCAGCGAGGGCTATCATGGTTCCTGGGACGAAAGATCATGGCCGCCAGCTTTGCCACGGTCTCACGCGGTGCAAAACGCTGGACAAAAACCAGAGACTTGTTCAGGAGCCGCGGAACCACGAGTCCACCCCCATGGTCGAGCGCCCGGAGCGCCTGATCAACCACTTCTTCGGGCTCCTGCATGCCCCCGGGAATATTGCGAACACCAAAATTGCCGGCCTCGAAAAAGTTGGTGCGGGTGCTGCCGGGGCACAGTGTTACCACCTGGATACCGTGGGGGCGCACCTCTTCCGCAAGGCCCATCGAGAAGCTGGTGACAAAGGCCTTGGTGGCGGCGTACGTGGCCGTATAGGCGGTCGGCTGGAAGCTTACCGTCGAGGACACGTTGATGATCGCACCCTCTCCACGCTCAACCATGGCAGGCAAGAGTAGGTACGTCAGTTCAGCCAGTGCGTTAATATTCAGACGGACCATGGCCATCTGCCGGTCGAGCGGCAGCTTCCAGAACTCGCCGCGCGCGCCAAAAGCGGCATTGTTCACCAGCATGCTGATGGCAAGGTTCCGCCGTGTGAGAACCTCGGCAAGCTGTGCTGCCGCGTCGCGAACGCTGAGATCGGCGGCAATGATTTCCACCTTGATCGCGCGATCGCGAACAAGTTCGGCGGCCAGCTCACTGAGCTTGCCTTCCGAGCGCGCCGTCAGCACAAGGTTATGTCCGCGGCGGGCGAGAGCATGAGCAAAGCATTCGCCGATGCCACTTGAAGCTCCGGTAACCAGTGCGTAGGTTTCTCCAGCCATAATTCTTATATGGACGGGCTGCTTTTTCTCTTCCGACGACGAAGGCCGTTGCCTCCAGCCGCGGGGAGTTTCGCGTAATCTGGATTGAGGTGGCGCGTGCCTGTGGTGATGAGTTTCTCGGCTTCGGTGCAGGTCGCAATGCCGCCGCGGGCCCCCACCCGGGTACAGTTCAGGCCGGCCATGGCGTTTGAAAAGTCGAGGACCTTTTCGATGCCCCATTCCTGCAGCAACCCATAAGCGAAGGCCCCGTGGAAAATGTCGCCGGCGCCGGTGGTATCCACGGTTTCGATAACGAAACCGGGAGAATAATAGAACCGGCCCTCGCTGTAAAGCAACGCGCCATCACGGCCCAGCGTCATTCCCGGAGCTCGAATCTTGTACTCGCGCGCCATGTATTCCAGGACTCGAAATGGGTCATTGTGCCCGGTGACCGCAGGCAGGAAATTGGCGGAGGCGATCAGATAGTCAATCAGCGGAAAGATCTGTTCCACTTTCTTGTAGACCGTATCCAGGTCAGCCAGCACGGGAATGCCGGCCTTTCGGGCCCATTTTGCCGCCTGCGCGCAGGCGTCGGGGTCGCACCCGTCAACATGCAGGATCCTCGCAGAAGTGATGACTTCCGGCGTCAACTCCTCAGGCGTAACGGCCAGGCGGCTGTCGCGGTCCCAGAAAACCGTGCGTTCTCCTGTGGCCTGATCCACGATGATCAATCCGAACTGCGTGGCAGCACTGCGGGTGACACCTGTAAACTCAACGTCAACTCCTTCCTCGCGCAGGCTCTGGAGCTGGAACCGTCCAGCTTCATCGTCGCCGACTTTACCGACATAGCGGGCCTGCAGACCAAGCCGCTGGCACGCGACAAGGGCCGTTGCCACCTGTCCGCCGGCCTGCCGGGAAAGTGATACTACGCGCTCCTTTCCTCCAAGCGGCGGAAATTCCCGGACCATCAGGACTGTGTCCGTCGCATTTAACCCAAGGCCAACCACGTCAACTTTCTTTCGTTGCACCTGTTTCCTCCTGCAAGAACAAAGGATTGGATGCTATCGCCGAAGGTCTTTCCGCCGCAACATAAATCTGCCGGGGAGCGGGCGGGGGTACTTGAAGGCGTTTGTTTTCGGGCTCTTCCGGTTGACGGAACCAAAGACATGCGGATCATTTGGATTCGAGTTCGACGAGGCTTGTGGTATCTTGGAAAGTTGCCAATTTGGGCGTATCGGGGCATGGTATTCTGCACGACATTGAATGGGCGCCGTAATCAGAATTCAGTTCCCAGGAGAAGTCTATGGAAAAAGTAAAGGTGGGCATCATTGGCTCAGCTTTTGTTTCAAGCCTTCATGCAGAGGCCTTCCGAGATATTCCTGAGGCTGAACTGGTTGCGGTAGCTTCGCCTAACAGAAACCATGTTGAAGACTTTGCCCGCAAGTGGAAGATTCCCGCTGCCATGACGGATTACAGGGAAGTTATCGAGCGGAAGGATGTGGATGTAGTAGTGGTGGGCATTCCCAATGACCTGCACCGCGAAGTTGTCGTGGCGGCGGCCGAGGCCGGCAAACAGATCATCCTTGAAAAGCCCATCGCACACACCCTGGATGACGCCGATGCCATGGTCGTTGCGTGCAAAAAACATAACGTCAAGCTGATGTACGCCGAAACGATCTGCTTCTCGCCCAAGTACGTCCGGGCCAGGAACCTGGTTGCTGAGAAGGCTATCGGCGACCTTTACATGGCCAAGCAGAGTGAAAAGCACTCCGGGCCGCACTC
>JAJYJL010000652.1 GCA_021789565.1 Acidobacteriota bacterium | reverse complement strand
AAACCAGCGGATGCAGCGGCAGTTCATTTGGCCAGGTCAGAGGAACCGCCGACTTCGGCCGGCCTACGGGCGATTCGCGGCTGTTCGAGTTTAGCGCCAGGCTGAGCTTCTAGTTCGGGCTCACGGAACGCTTCTAACCCCTGGGGGACCGCATTAACAAGCGGTCCCCCTTATTTTTTGCGGTGGCCGCACTGAGGACCGAAAATAGAAAGTTCCATTGCTGACGCGGGTTCTTCGGAGGTGGCAGCATACAGGCGGTTGGTCTTGTGTCGTGTGCGCCCCTCCGAACTGACGGGTCTTGGGGGGAGTGAGAACGGCTTGAAGGAGTCTAGGCGGAAAGGTCCCGTTCTGCGCTGAGGATCTCCTCAGCTGAAGCGGTACCGGTGCCTTTCTTCATAACGGTCACAGACGCCGCGAGGTTGCCCATTCTCGCGGCTCTGACAGGATCGCCTGTAACCGCGAGCGTCAGAGCGCAGGCCGCAGCAAAGCTGTCGCCCGCTCCGCAAATATCCACTGGATTTTCAATCTGCCGTGGTTCTGCCCATGCCTCTTCACCCTCTCGCAGTACAAGTGCGCCTTTGGGACCGTGAGTAACAATCAAAACATTTGCGCCAAGGTGCTGGCGCAGGGCAGGGAAATCCACCCTCCCGAAAAGGTGGTGGCTGGCGGCCTCAGCTTCGTCGCGGTTGGGTTTCATAATCACTTTGCGAAACAGGTGGGCCCGCTTGCGGGAGTCGGCGAGGAAAACCTTTTGCGGATACTTGGCCGCCAGGCCAATAATTGAGTCCCGCACGGCCGCCGTCACCACTCCTCCCGCGTTGGTTTCAGCCTGATCGGCGATGACAACGACATCGAAGAAGGGAACTGCCAAAAAAATGTTCTCGATGACTGTCTGTTCTGCTTCGCCGGGCAGCGGCCGGGTAGAAATGAAATCAACGCGCGGCCGGTCTTCGTCTCCGGTCTGGCTGTTAAGCAGTTTCGTGTATGTGAAGGTTTGCCAATCCTGCACCTTCACCATTCGGTCCGTCGCGATGCCGCGCGCGGCGAGCGCCTGTTCCAGTTCATAACCGAATCCGTCATCACCCCGGACCCCGATCACCGCAACCCTGCCCGTGCCCATCGCGGCCAGATTGTTTGCCACCTTTCCACCGCCGCCAGGAGTCACCTGCGTGGCAACGATGCCCAGGCGCGGAATGCCGGTCTCGCGGGAAGGCTCAAAAGCAGCAGGATCGTACGTGCACCAGCGGTCGAGACAGATGTCGCCAATTACCAGGGCTTTGAGGCTGGAAAACGCCGTGAGGATTTCAGCCGTTGTCATTCGGCCTCCAGCAGGGCGCGCCGTAGCGCCGGGACCGTGGCACGATGATCTCCGCAGAAGTAGAAACTTTCACCGCCATCGGCGACGGTTCGAACCAGGATGGTTTTGTGCGGCCGGAAGTAATAACCAGGGTCCGTCTTGGGAAGTTCGTGGTGGATGTCACCCTGGATGGGTACCAGGTCAAAGACCGCCGTCGTGAAATGCTTGATGGAACGACCTTGCTGCCGGGATACGTTGCGTACCATCGAAAGGGCTTTCAGGTAGACTTCCGGGCCCATAATGGCGGTCCCGAAATCCAGCATAATGCCGCCTTCGAGAGCCTCAACAGTCTTCGTGAAAATCAGGAAGTCACGATAGCTGGCCGCGCCCAGCGCCGCGCCGTCGCAATTTGGATGTTCGTGAATGATGTCGTAGCCGATGCCGACATGGACCGTGACCGGAACCGAACGGCGGTAGGCCGCGGCAAAGATGCTGACATCCTTGTTGGGGAAATTGCCGGCATCAATGTATCGCCCGAGATTTTCACCGAGTCCAAGCGAAAGGTCCGCGGCTTCTTTGATGACGGTGTTCAAATCCCCAGTTTCTTTCCACAGGCCGAATTCGCCCGTCTGGATATAGCGTGCCACGCTCTCCGTGGTGGCTCCGATGCGAGCCAGTTCGTAATCATGAATGGCTCCGGCGCCGTTCATGGCGATGTGGCTGATGAAGCCGCGCTCCATAATGTCGATGACGTAGCGGCTCATGCCCATCTTGATGACGTGCGCGCCCATCATCAGGATCCGGGCCGCGCCTTTGCGCTTGGCCGCAACCATCCGCCGCGCAACTGCAATGAGCTGTGGGTGGGAATACTCGGGTGCAGGTTCGTTAAGCCCCAGCACGTAATCGAGTTTCATATCGTGTGTGCGCTCGCTGAGTGGTGTGATCAGCAGTCCGGACCGGTCGAAAAGTTCGTATTTGGATTCCATATTCGTGCCATCATTCTGGAAATAGAGCTTCGAGAAGCTCGTCGCGGCACAGGTAGTTGGGAATAATGTAATCCGCTCCAACGCCGGCCAGGCGATCACGCTTCCATTCATCGATCTTCTTGCACTCGGCCTCGTCGGTGGCCACCCCGACCGCGACTCCGCCGACATCTTTAACGTTCTTGATCTCCACGTATCCGTCGCCAAATCCCATCAATTCATTGCCCCGGCATTCCATCGAGCGGATCATATTCTGGATCAGCATTGCCTTTGAAAAGCTCTTGTAATCGTCCTGAGCGCCATAGATGCCGCCGTCGAAATAGGGTGCGATCTGGAGCAACTCTGCCTCTTCAACTGTGTAGGCGTGGTCCGTTCCGCTGGCGCAATAGAGTTTGAGGCCACGCTCCTTAAGTGCAACGAGCAGGTCGCGGGCACCCGGAACAAGATATTTCTCTGGCGATTCCTTCCCCTGCTGCAACGCTTGTCGCCGATGACGGATTTTTTCCATCAGGCGCTCATGATACATCTTCTTATAGGCCAGCGGCTCAAGCGGTTGCCCCCCGCGCGATTCAACCTGGCTGGCAAGCTCAATCATCTGGTAAATCGTCTGCTTGCCGGTCAGCTGCGCCACATAGTCTTTCACCAGCGACCGGATTTCTTCGTCGCTTTCGCCGGTTTTCAGCTCCGCTAGGGTCTCTACCATCATGGGAACCATTACATCCATCCACCCCGCGCGGAGGAGCGAGAGCGTCCCATCAAAATCAAAAAGTACCACGCGCGTTTTTCCGGATGATGAACTGGGATGCAGGCAATCAATCATGAAGTCGAACCTCAACTGCTTTATCAGTATTAAATAACGCCCCGGAACTCGCAAAGCTTCAAGAACAAACGACTATATTAGGCGCCAACATGCATGCGTGTAAACAGCGGCGTCTCAGCGATCTTAAGGTTCACTGATCGGCTTGATTTGTGGTAGTGGCGGCGCATGTAATGTGCGCAGAGAAGACTGTTGCAGATATTTCTGCCAGGCGTGGAGTTGCTCCATCAGGCCGGAAAGACCGATACCCTCGGAATCTGCGCCGATTTCCGCGAGTTTCGAGCACCCTTTCGCCAGTAGCGAGCGGAACCCGGCAGGGTTATGACGTGTGTGGTGGTGAAAAGCTGCCGCTACCTGGATGAGACCATGCAGCAAAGTCTTGCGTTTGCCTGTTGCCCTCAGCCAGATGACCTCAAAGGCTTCGTGTGCCTCAAAGTATTGGCGCGAGTTGAACAGGCCGATGCCTTCCTGAAAGTCATGTTCCATGATTGCCTGTCAGCGCTCCGCTGGTTCTTTTTTGTTCTGATCGGGGTTGGGGGCGTAGGGAGTGAATGCGCCTTCCCCCCTGAGCGATTTCGAGCACTTTCTTGGCGTGCCAGTCGAGCTTAAAGATATCGCCGGTTCTTAGCGCAATGTAGATCACGTTATCCGCTAGGCCAAACGTCACTGCATGGACATGCTCGCTGAAAATGCTTTGCTTTCCGGCCGGTGTGATTTCCTGCCCTGTGGTGATCGCGCCCGCTATGGCGGAAGGCATGAATGCGATCCCGATTCGAAGAAATGAAGCCGCCCGCCAGCAGGTCAATTTCATTTTGAACGCCTCCTCGGTATTTCGTCCTTGCGCATCCAAGGGCGGCGCCAGGATGCATGGGGGCGATCACAATTGTTGGGGACGATCATATCACCCCCGGTTCGCTGAATTTCGAATTAAAACCGACGGATTGAATCAGGGCGTTACGCAGTGATGACAGAGGTATGAAGGTGCGGTTAAGCCGGGTATTGACCTGGCCGTCCTTATTCCGATTGAGCGAAACTGTTGCGTGATTGGTGCTGGAGGAGGGAGTCGAACCCTCACGCTCTTTTGGAGCGCCAGATTTTGAGTCTGGTGCGTCTGCCAGTTCCGCCACTCCAGCGAATGGGCGAGCTATTACTGTACAACATGTCGGCGAGTCTGCACCACCGTGTCCAGCAGGCTGCAGTACCCTATTGGAGATTTGCGGTGGCGCCTTTACCAGACAGTAAGTCAACTGTGATGAGCGCGGAGTATCGAAAATCCATTTCTGCGGAGAGGGCTTGCGTGTTGGAGACGCGGTTGTCTTCCTGTGATGCGGCCGCGAAAGGCTTTACGCTTATCGCCATCAATGGCTTTGCGTCCGCCATGTAGCTTGATCTCGCTCCGAATTTGCGGTTTAGATCATGAACTCACGTAGCTGCCCTCCATAGGAACTTGCATCGATCCATGATTATTCGGGCAGGCAAAGAGTCGGCGCGCACATGCGGATTTTGCGGTAGAATTTGACTTCTATGGGAGGATAAGTCATCCTCAGTTTCATCTGTATTTTGCGACCTTTATTAAGACGATGAGAAAGATTCAGATTTACGACACGACCCTACGAGACGGCTCGCAAGGCGAAAACATCTCTTTTTCGCTAGAAGACAAGCTTCACATCGTGCGAAAGCTGGACGAGTTGGGTGTGGATTACATCGAGGGCGGCTGGCCGGGTTCAAATCACAAGGACCTGGAACTCTTCCGCCGCGCTCAGGGCCTTACGCTGAAGCATGCCAAAATGGCGGCGTTTGGCAGCACGCGGCACCCGCGTTATCAGGCGGATAAAGACCCCAATCTGAAGGCACTAGTTGATGCAAACACCCCAGTCGTGACTATTTTCGGCAAGAGCTGGGACCTGCACGTGAAGACAGCGCTAGGAATTTCGCTGGAGGAGAATCTAGCCGTCATTAGCGAGTCAGTGGCCTTCCTGAAGTCGCGCGGGATGGAAGTGATCTACGATGCCGAGCATTTCTTCGACGGCTTCAAGGCCGACTCCGAATATGCGCTGGCGACGCTTAAGGCGGCGGAGGATGCGGCCGCCGACACGATTGTGCTGTGTGACACGACCGGTGGAACGCTGACTTCCGATATACGCGAGCGCTACATCCGGGCTGCCGGGCACGTCAAGGCGCCTCTGGGTATTCACACCCATAACGACAGCGAAATGGCGGTTGCGAACTCCATTGTTGCCGTCCAAGCCGGAGCGATGCAAGTCCAGGGAACAATCAATGGTTACGGAGAACGCTGCGGCAACGCCAACCTCTGCTCTGTGATCGCCAATATCGAACTGAAGCTTGGAATGCATTCGATCGGCAAAGAAAGCCTGAAGTGGCTGACGGAAGTTTCCCGTTACGTCAGCGAGCTGGCCAATTTGCCGCCGCGCACCGACCTGGCATACGTTGGAAAGAGCGCCTTTGCCCATAAAGGCGGCATTCACGTGAGC
>JAJYJL010000651.1 GCA_021789565.1 Acidobacteriota bacterium | reverse complement strand
CCTCCGAGCCCGTCGTTCGATGGCATACGAGGGTTGAGACATCAAGAATTCGGTGGCCTCTGGCCGTGCGCAGATTTCATGACTAAGGAGAGCAGAAATTATGGAAAAATTCGTTTATTTTTTTGGGAATGGCAAGGCCGACGGCCATGGAACAATGAAGGACGTCCTGGGCGGCAAGGGAGCCGGGCTGGCGGAAATGACCAGCGCCGGGCTGCCAGTTCCTCCTGGCTTTACGATTGCGACATCAGCCTGCCGCGCCTATTTTGAGAGCGGGGATACTATCCCGGGCGAGGTGTTGTCGCAATCCGACGAGGCGCTCGAACGCCTCCAGAAACTTTTGAAACAGAATCTGGGAGATGCTCAAAATCCTCTTCTCGTATCCGTTCGTTCGGGCGCCAAGTTCTCAATGCCGGGCATGATGGACACTATCCTCAATCTTGGAATGAACGACCAGGCCGTAGAAGCGGTCGCCCGCAAGACCAGCAACGCGCGCTTCGCTTATGACAGCTATCGCCGCTTTATCCAGATGTTCGGCAACGTAGTGCTTGAAATCTCCAAGGACAAGTTTGAGCACATCCTTTCGGCCCAGAAAAAGAAGCGCAAGTTCACGCTGGATACCCAGTTAACGGCCGACGATTTCAAAATGGTGATTGAGGGTTACAAGCAGGTCATCCGGAAAGCAACCGGCAAGGATTTTCCCCAGGACCCGCGCACGCAACTCAAGATGGCCATCGAGGCCGTCTTCCGTTCATGGCATAATCCTCGAGCCATTACCTACCGCCGCATGAACAAAATTCCCGACGGACTGGGGACAGCCGTTAATGTCCAGGCCATGGTGTTCGGCAACATGGGTGACACCTCCGGGACAGGCGTGGGATTCACCCGTAATCCGGCGACAGGTGAAAACAAGTTTTATGGCGAATTTCTTATGAACGCTCAGGGCGAGGACGTTGTCGCCGGCATCAGGACCCCGGTGCCGATAGCCGAATTGCAGAAGGTCATGCCCAATGTTTACGACCAACTGCGGGAGATTACTTCGCGCCTGGAACATCACTACAAGGATGTTCAGGACTTCGAGTTTACCATTCAGGAAGGCAAGCTTTACATGCTCCAGACGCGCACCGGGAAGCGGACGGGAATCGCTGCTGTTCAAATTGCACTAGATTTGGTTGATGAGGGCTTGGTAGGGAGGGAAGAGGCTTTGATGCGGGTTGAGCCTGACCAACTGAATCATTTTCTAGTCCCCCGACTTGACGAATCTAAGCAGTTGAAAGTTGCAGCGAAAGGGTTACCTGCTTCCCCAGGCGCGGCTGTTGGGCGAATAGTTTTCACGGCCGAAGATGCTGTTGAAAAAGGGAAACATTATCCTGTGATTCTGGTTCGTGCTGAAACCGTTCCGGATGACATTCACGGCATGGAAGTGGCCGCCGGCATTCTGACCTCGCGTGGTGGTATGACCTCCCACGCAGCGGTCGTGACCCGCGGTATGGGCAAGTCGTGTGTCGCCGGATGTTCTGACGCAGAAGTGAACGAAAAAGCTAAACAACTCAAGATTGGCGATCTTACATTGCGGGAGGGGGATTGGTTGTCGTTGGACGGGACAACGGGTCGAGTGGTTGAGGGGAAAACACCACTGTTAGATCCTGATCCTAATAATCCCAGCTTTCTAAAGTTCTTGGCGTGGGCAGACGAAATCCGGAAGTTGGGTGTTCGTGCAAATGCCGACGTGCCGCGCGACGCACTTAAGGCAAAAGAGTACGGTGCCGAAGGGATCGGGCTCTGCCGGACCGAACATATGTTCTTTGCTAAGGAGCGTCTCCCCCATGTGCAAAGAATGATCATGGCATGCCGGGACACCCGCCAAGCTGCTGAAATAAAGGCTGACATCGAAAAAGAAAAGGATAAGAAGCGAGTTAAAGCGCTGAAGAAGGAGCTTGATGAGACTGTACGTTACCAGAAGGAACGGCGGGCCGCACTTGCCAAACTACTCCCCATGCAGCGGAAGGACTTTGCGGGACTGTTCAAGGCAATGGATGGCCTGCCGGTAACGATCCGCACGCTGGATCCTCCATTGCACGAATTTCTTCCCAAGCGGGAAGAGTTGATGGTGGAGATCGCCGTCCTCGAAGCAAAAGGAAAGAAGAGTCCCAAGCTGTCCAAGCTCAAAAAGATGCTGGCGGTAGTTGAAGGATTACATGAATTCAATCCCATGCTGGGCCTTCGCGGGTGCCGGCTTGGCATCATGTATCCCGAGATTACCGAGATGCAGGCGCGGGCCATCTTTGAGGCATCCACCGAATGCAAGAAGCGCGGCATCGTGGCCAAGCCGGAAATTATGATCCCGCTGGTGGGTGATGTTCGGGAACTGGCCCTTCAGAAGGAAATTGTCAACCGGGTTGCTGAAGAAGTTTTCCACAGGAAGGGAGTCCGCGTGGACTACCTGGTGGGAACCATGATTGAGCTTCCGGCTGCTGCTCTTTCCGCCGCTGAAATTGCCCAGGAAGCGGAGTTCTTCAGCTTCGGAACGAACGACCTGACCCAGACGACCTTCGGCCTTTCACGCGACGACTGCGGGAAGATCATCAACTCTTATGTGAAGCAGAAGATCTGGCCGGCCGACCCCTTCGCTGTGCTGGATCCGAAGCGTGTCGGGCGCCTGCTGAAGATTGGGACATCAGAAGGCCGCAAGACGCGGGAGAATCTCAAGGTCGGAATCTGCGGTGAGCACGGAGGCGATCCGTCATCCATTCAGGTTTGCGCTGATGCCGGATTGAATTACGTAAGCTGCTCGCCTTATCGCGTACCCATTGCCCGTCTGGCGGCAGCCCAGGCGGCGCTGCGGGAAGCCGAGAAGGGAAGCGGTTCCGCAGAAGGATACACCACCGCATAAGAACGCGCGCTCTGGATTGTCCCTTTCATGAAAGGCCACGGCCAGCAATCACCGGCCGTGGCCTTTATCTTTTCGGCGCTTGAATAAGAAAAGATAATGAAGAGGGTTTACTATCGTTCTCAGCCGAGGCGTTGCCGTTCTC
Organism: Acidobacteriota bacterium; assembly: GCA_021789565.1. The sequence continues at coordinate 2,562 of JAJYJL010000651.1, read as the reverse complement.
AGGAGCGTTTGCGTAACCCGGTCCTCATCAAAGAATTTTCTGAGGCAGCCGTGAAGTTGTCGGCGAAGAGATGAACAGGGCTTCTCCTCAGATGAATCTAAAGTATTACTTTAACTATTGCCTTGCGGACGGGTGGAACTGGTTTACTGCCTGTGGCCTGAGATAACGCTCAGTGTCGACGCGCCGACATTGACGTTGTTTCATCTCAAGTTGTCGTCGCCAGCCGAAGACCAAGAACCGGAATCGGCTTTCATGTTTTGATCCGCATCAGGAGATATATCCCTCCCAAACTGAAAAGCACATCGGGGGACCATGCGGCCACCGCAGGGGGAAGCTGGCTCAGGTTGCCCATCGCTTCAAAAAGGCTCGACACCGACCAGTACACGATGGCGATGCCGATACTGAGCGCGATTCCAGCCAGGGCGCCACGGCTACCTGTAGAAAATGAAAAGGGGATAGCAATCAGCGTAACGACAAATGCAATGAGGGGATACGAAAACTTCCGGTACAGGGCGACGGAGAGCCGGACTACGTCAAACCCGCTCTGCTGGAGTCCTTCGATGTACCGGCGCAGTTCCATGGCGCTCATCTGCTCTGAAGGCTTCACCTCCTTTTTGAAGTAGGATGGCGCCTCATCGAGCTCGCCGAAAGTATGCACCGCAAAAGGCTGATAATCGGCCACGCGGCCGTCGGTGAAATCCCGCATCCATCCGTCCTCAAGGACCCAGCGGCGGATGTGTGGTTCCCAGAAAGCCCTTGCTGCATAGATGCGCCTCTTCAAACGGAAAGTGCTCGGGTCAATTTCAAACACCGAGAGGTTTGCGAAAACGTTCAGGTCCGGGTCGAAAAACCGGTAGTTATAAATCTTGTCGGACTTCCCGAAAATCCACTGGCGGTCAGGCCGGTACATCGTCTGGGCGGGCTTACCCTTGATCTGGTTTCGCAGTGCGTCCTGCTGTTGGTTGGTTTCAGGCAGATAGTTGTTGCCCAGCAGAAACATGCTTCCGCTGAAAAGCGCTGCGCCCACCAGGATCGGTACGGAGATGCGATAAAGGCTGACTCCCGCCGATTTCACGGCTGTGATCTCGTTGGACTTGCTGAGGAGCCCAAAACAGACGAGTGTCGCAACGAGAATGCTCAAGGGAAGCATGAGGTAAACAATCTGAGGTGTCAGATACCAATAGTATTCCAGGACAATCTGCGGCGAGATATGATTCCGGACGATGTCTCCCAGCAACTGGAAAAAGTCAAAGATTATGTAAATGCCGGTGAATGCGACCAGAAGAATCCCCAGATAAAAAAGCCAGCTCTTAAGAACATAAAGATCGAGAATCTGGAAAGCCCTGCCACCGAATTTCCGGGATTTCATTCCCTCCCGCGTGTCGCTCCGCTTGCGGCTTCCCGTATGGAGGTACTCAAATGCGCGCCCGATCTTTTCCAACGCGCTGTGAAGGAAGTCTACGCCGACTCTCACCCGGTTGGTTTGCCGCAGCATCAGTACGCCGGCAAAACCAAAAATGACGTTTGCCATCCATAGCCCGACCGCGGGGTGCAGTCGCCCTTCTTTAGCAAGGTTCAGGCCCGAGGCAATTACCATGTAGTAGATGAAGACCAGCAGGATGCTCAGCATCAGTCCGAATGCTTTGCCGCCTTTGCGGGAGATCAATCCGATCGGAACGGCTACCAGCGCCAGCACCAGGCACGCCACAGGCAGCGCGAGCCGGTAATTGAATTCCACAAGTGCGGCGCGTTCGTCTCCGGCTGCGTGCATGTTTGAGAGGAGAGTCAGCGGTGAAAGCATGGAAGGTGTTATCCGCTGCTCCGTTGCTGTACCCGGCTCCACGATCGGAACTTCCCAGTTGTCAAAAGAAGTAACGCTGTATTGTTGCTCGTGCTGCGGATCAAATTCATGCGTTGCTCCATTTTCAAGATAAAGCGTGAGTCGCCCGGAGGCATCGTCGTTGACAAGGCGGCCTGATTCCGCTAACGTAACTTTCACTTTGTCGCGCTGGCTGCGGTCTACGATAAAGACCCCCCGCCACCGGGTGCTGGAACTGGCAACATCCTTCAGGTAGAGGAGGAGGTGGGGAAATTGCTCAATGAAGACGCGAGGCTTTATTTCGTAATTGGCCTGGCTGGCTGCCAGGTTTGTTTCAGACCGCTCCAGATTTCGAATCGCAGCTGGCGCAAGGAACAGACTTATCCAGGAAGTCAGCACCCATCCACAGAGGGCAAACATCAGTACCGGGCGTATTATCTGGCCTTTGCCGATGCCGGTGGCGCGGATGGCGATAATTTCGCTGTCTGCAGCCATGCGGCTCAGCCCGATCAGAGTTCCCAAAAGAACGGCCATGGGGATTGTGATAACAAAAATGCTTGGAAGTGGCAGCAGAAACAAAAATGCAATCTGAGAAGCCGGGAGGTTTCTTCGCGCAACGAGTTCGAGGACATGGCCGAGAGGCTTGACATAAAGAACAAAGGTGAAGACCAGCAATCCCAGCAGGCAGTGCGCAAAGATTTCCTTGAAGATGTAGCGAGTAAGTACCATCATCGCCTCTTTCC
>JAJYJL010000650.1 GCA_021789565.1 Acidobacteriota bacterium | reverse complement strand
GCCGGTTACATTCCACGTCGAGCCAGGTGAGGCCGCCCAGGATTTCCGCCTTGAGTCTTCCACCCTTAAAATTGAGCCAATCGTCGATAAACTCCGGAACGCCGGCCTGGCTGGCGCTGCTGCTGCGCTCGTCGGCGGGAATGATCAGGTCGCTCAGCACTTTCACCGTTTCCCACTCATGACCGTTGAAAACCTTTCGCTGATATCCGGCTGCTGCCTTCATCTCAGCGCTTCTAGAGGTCTTCTCCTGCGCCGCCTCCGCGGTGCTCAGCGGAATCAGGGCCGCCGCCGGGACCGCCGAGATCACTTTCAGCATGTCGCGCCTTTTGATGGCGCCCTTACTCTTGGTGTTTTCCTTTTCAGACATGGTTCTTCTTGCCCCCTGTATCAAAGGCTGGATGATTGCTTTTAAATGTTCCGCTTCTTCACCTCGTCCACGATGTGCTCTGAAGTCCGCCAGGCCAGAGCCAGAATCGTCAGCGTCGGGTTTTTGTCCGCGTTGCTGACGAACGGCGCGGCGTCGGTGATAAACAGGTTTTTACAGTCCCACGCCTGGCAATAAGGATTCAAGGCGGAGGTGCTGCGTTCCGAACCCATCCGTGCCGTGCCCACCTCGTGGATGATCTCGCCGCCGCGGGAGATTCCCCAGTTCTCATCGGCTCCGGCAGTCCGCACCACTTCGCCACCGGCGGTTTCGATAATCTCGCGGAAGGTTTCGCGCGCGTGCCGGGCCTGCAGGATTTCGTCCTCGCTCCACTTGAAGTGGAATTTCAGTACCGGGATGCCCCACTCGTCCACGACGTTCTTGTCGATCTCGCAGTAGCTGTTGTCGTTGGGGATCATCTCGCCACGGCTCGAAAACCCGACAAATGCGCCATACAATTTGCGGCAGCCCTTTTTCAGCTCGGCACCGTAGCCGCCTCCCAGATAGCGGTCCGAACCGCTGAATTCTCCTGCGCCGGGCATGCCCCGCCCGCCTCCGAATTCAATGTGATAACCGCGGGCGAAGGGCAACTGGTTCTTGAACTGCTTGTCGTAATTCCACCAGGGCATGTAGAGGTGCATGCCACCCACACCGTCGTCGTTGTGTGGGGGAAGGTCCATCAGGATGGAGAAGAATCCCACCGTGCCGTCCGCTCCCACGGTATCCATCAGGTAGCGGCCTACCACACCGCTCGAGTTTGCCAGCCCGTTCGGGTGGCGCGTGCTGCGGGAGTTGAGCAGCAGCCGGCAGGTCTCGCAATTGCTGGCCGCCAGCACCACAAGCTTGCCGCGCGCCTGCACTTCCTTTCGTGTTTTCTTGTCAATGTAGGAGACGCCGGTGGCCAGCCCGTCAGGACCTGTCAGGACCTCGCGCACCATGGCGTCGCAGATGATGTCCAGGTTGCCCGTCTCCATGGCCGGCGGGATCAGGACCGTCGGCGAGGAAAAGTTGGAAGACGTCGCGCATGAACGCCCGCACTGCGCGCAGTAATGGCAGGCGGGCCGGCCGTGGTGGGGCCGCGTGATGATTGAGAGCCGCGAAGGGATACAAGGAATATTCAGCTTCTGGCAGGCTTTCTGGATCAGCAATTCTTGGCATCGCGGAGCGGGGGGCGGCAGGAACTTGCCGTCCGGCGCGTTTTCCACGTGATTGTCTTCACCGAACACGCCGATCAATTCTTCGGTCTTGTCGTAATAGGGGGCGATATCGTCGTAGCTGATCGGCCAGTCAAAGCCCTTGCCGTCGCGCGAGTAGGGTTTGAAGTCGTAGGGCCCGAAGCGCAACGAGATGCGTCCCCAGTGGTTGGTGCGGCCACCCAGCATCCGCGAGCGAAACCATGTCCAGTCGGTTCCGGGGGCGTTGATGTAGGGCTCGCCCGGAATCTGCCATCCGCCCACTGCCGCGTCAAAATATCCGAAGGTCGTGTTGGGCTTTACAGCGCCCCGGTGCGGAGCCTGGTAATTCCACTCGAGCATCTTCGATTGCTTGGCCGTGTCATACCAGCCGCCGGCTTCAAGCATCAGGACTTTGGCGCCGGCCTTGGTGAGGACGTAAGCGGCCATGCCGCCGCCGGCTCCCGAACCCACAATGATTGCGTCGTAAACTTTTGAAGGCTTTTTGATCTGTGCCATTTCCCTTTGCCCCGTCCATCAATTTAAATTCCGTGGAAGTTTATCACAGAAATCCCGTTCCTGTGCAGTGCCCTTGAAGGCCTTGAAGGCGCAGGTTCTCAACTGCGGTCAAGGCAGAAAGGTAGAGCGTCGAGGTTCAGTGCTCCCTGAAACCGGGAGATCTCAACTGCGCACTGACGCCGCTTGATGGGCCGTCGGCTGGCGGTCCGGCCCTCGAATGCAGGACTCTGCCTGCTTACCCCTGCGCTGAATCCACCGGGAGCGCCTTGATCCCGTGCGAGTCGATCTCATGCGCGTGAATAGCAACTCCCGGCTCACCAAGATCATTCAGGACCTGCATGGAAAAGTGCGCTCCGTCTTTCGGCGGCAAAACCAGATATGACCAGTCGTTCATATTGCTTTGACTCGTGGCCGGTGCGGCCAGCAACCCAGGTGAAAAAGCCGTTGCGATTACAACTGCAAGAATAAGATTTCACTTCATCTGCATGTGAATGCCCCCCTGCGTGGTTTGATTTGTCTGATAGGTTGGATGTTGAAATTGTTTCATGCGTTGCGGCCCGGGATCTTTTTACCCTGGATATTTGGGGTCATCAGAAAAATCGGTATTACCGGGCCCGCCTGAAAATGGAGCTCTGCTGTGGCATTTCGTTGCTGACCGGCGGGGCATGCTAACATTGATGAATATGGTAATGGGGATGAAACGGCCAATGGGGCGGCTGTTGTGCGGCCTGGCTCACGTATTTTTGTTGGCAGTATTTGGTTTGCATGCGATCGGCTCGTCTGAACTGACTGCAGCGGAATTGAAACCCAAGACGCTGAAAGCCTTTGATCAGTACGTGGCAGCGGCTGAGGCGCGCATGAAGCGCGAGGAGAGGCATCCGGACGACTTTCTCTATATTGAATCCCTGCCCAAGCCGGAGTATGAGGACGCGATGACAGCGCTCAAACATGGCCAGATACTTGTCCAGCAACTGCACACACGCGACGCTAAAGGGAACCCCATTAACATCCCTGATGCCATGATCCACCACTGGGTCGGCGATGTTTTCATTCCGGGAAAGTCAGTAGCCTCGGCCCTGGAGGTGCTGCGGGACTACGACAATTTCACGAATATTTACAAGCCCGAGGTCATCCGTTCACGCCTGGTCAAGCGGGAAGATGAAGATGATTACAATGTTTATCTGCGCCTCCAGAAGCAGAGCATCGTGACGGTCACGCTGGATACGTGGTACCACATCCATTTCACACGGATCAGCAAGGACAGCGGTTACAGCCGGAGCGTTTCAACGCGCATCCAGCAGGTGGATGACGCCGGAACGCCGAACGAGCACCTGGAGCCGGCCGGGAATGACAGCGGCTACCTCTGGCGCATCAACTCCTACTGGCGTTACCAGCAGCGCGACAACGGCGTGATTGTTGAGTGGGAATCCATCGCCCTCTCCCGCGATATCCCTTTTTTAGTGGCCTGGTTTGTCAGGCCTTTGGTCCGCAGGATCGCCCGCGAGTCCGTGACCGACATGCTGGCGTCCACGCGAAAGGCGGTTCTGGCTGATGCTCACCAGAACCAGCAGGCCGCATCCTCTCCTTAAATTCTTCAAAGCCTTGAGTCGTTCCCCGGCGGTCTCGCTGCGGAAGGTCTGCGGAAGCGGCCCAGGAATTGCGGCCTGCTAGGATTTCTTGCGAATCAATCGATCGAGGCTCAAAGGCCCGCCTCCGGCCACAAATAGATAGAGAAAAACGAAGCAGTAAACCACAGCCAGTTCGCCTCCGTTTTGGATGGGGAAAAGGCCCCTGGGAAAGTGCGTTCTGAAATAAGCCACGGCCATTTCGCCCGACAGCAGGAACGCCACGGGGACTGTAAATAATCCGAGAATCAGCAGTATCCCTCCGAAGCATTCCAGCACCCCGGCCAGCCCAAAAAGGGAGAACAGGTGAACGACGCGGTGGCCTCCAAACAACCCGAAGAGTTTTTGAAACCCGTGGAGAGAAAAAGTGATACCCACGACGATCCTCAACAGCGATCGCATAAAGGGTTCAGCCGATCGAATTACCGCCAGACGGGCCATACGCTTGCCTCCTCAGAGCTTGCTCTCTTCCTTTTTCACCTTTGTTTAACAGATAGAAGGCCGGGGCGCAACGGGTTTTGTCCCGGCTGGGCCTGATTCATTGTTTCGGACAAAAAGGAAACAGACTGCGAATAGGGAGCGCGACCAGCCATCTCAGCCTTGGGAAAAATGCCCGGCATCGCCACAGGTACGTGTCCCGAGCATTCCCAGTTCCTGCCCATGCAGAGATTAAGGTTTGCTCCGTCCTGACTGCAACACAGAAAAATCGCCGCAAAGGCGCGATTCTTCCGGTAAAATCTTGTTTCAGCGAGGTTTGCAACCCTAACGAAGCCTGCCGGGGCACACATTGCACGCTAACCTTGGGCGGTTTGCCTCCGCCGAAGGCGGGGTAGCTTCCGGGCTTGCGGGATTAACTCATGGACGTTCTCATCCATATCGAAAAGATCCTTGGCTTCACCCTCTTCAGTGTGGGCGGGCAGCACATCACTCCTTTCATCCTGATGGTTTTTTTCTCACCCTCTTCATCACCGCTGTTGTGGCCCGCAAGGTCCGGCGTCTGCTGGAGCTTTATTTCCTGCGCAGGCTGCCCGTCGAGGCCGGGGCCCAGTATGCCGTGGCCTCCCTCACACAATACGCCCTTTGGGTGGTTGGCTTACTCGTTGCCCTGAAGATTCTCAACATCAACCTGACTGCCATCGCCGTGGTGGCCGGCGCGCTCGGCGTCGGCATCGGCTTTGGTCTGCAAAACATCGTCGCCAATTTTGTCTGCGGCCTGGTGCTGCTGGTGGAGAGGCCCATTCGGGTCCGCGACCGCATCACCATGGAAGGCGTGGAAGGGAACGTGCGCGCCGTCAACTTCCGTTCGACACTGATTGAAACCAACGATAACATCCCGGTGATTGTGCCCAACTCCGAATTTATCAACAAGAAAGTCATCAACTGGTCGATTGCTGATCCCAAAGTCCGCATCCATGTCCCTGTCGGCTGGGCCTACGGTTCAAACCTGGAAACGGTGTCCCGGACGCTGCTCAGTGTAGCGGCAGAGGCGGAAGGCGTCCTGAAGCAACCCTCGCCCGATGTCCGATTCATTGAGTTCGGCGATTCCTCGCTGAATATGGAATTGCTGGTGTGGACTGTGGAGCCGGCCGAACATTTTCTGCTGCGAAGCCGGCTGAATTATGCCATCGACGCGGCTTTCCGGAAGGAAGGCGTGGAAATTCCGTTCCCGCAGCGCGACGTTCACGTCAAGTCGGCAGGCGGCCTGGAAGGGATTTTCAACGCTTCTAATATTACTATGTTAAGTTGTTGTTGCTTTCTGTCTTCCGAAAGCTTAGCATGGGCGCATGAAGCCCATCCCTTGGAACGCCAGACTCTGGAAAGAAAGCGTCGAGCGATTTCACGAGTTTCTGCGGCC
>JAJYJL010000649.1 GCA_021789565.1 Acidobacteriota bacterium | reverse complement strand
TCTGTAATTTGCCGAATCCCGAACTGCGTCTCGCGGCTGTCCGAAACTTTACCGCCTGTCTCAAATTGCATCTTCAGGCGGTTGAGATTTTGCGGTCCCATCTGCCAAGGCCACCATAGACGCGGTTGGCGGAAATTGAGCTGAGCGAAATGGCTTGGCAGAAAGGAAACGCTGCGTTTTTCATGTGGCCTCAGTTCCACTTCCTGCTGGAACTCAACTTCTCCGATGCTTCCTTTCAGAAGACCGCGTACGGGGTGGCCGGTAGCGTTTTGAAGTTCTGCGCGGACGGTCAGATGAGCAAGATTCAGATTCGGCAGGTCAAAGTTCGTTTCCACCTGTGGATACCTCAGTTCCACGGGCCCCGTTGCTCTTATGGAGACTCCTCGCCACAGCCCCATGTCCTTGTCGGGAGGTGCAGGGTTCCAGTCCACCCAGGTAATCCCCAGGTCATCAGCATGTGGCGCGAATATTTCGACAGCGAGCGAATTCTTTTGGCCTGGGCGGGATTCAGCCGTCACGTCGAAATCATAGGTGCGCCACATGCCAACCACCTGTCCGGGCCCGGCAATCTGGTGCCCATTCAGCCAGATGGTTGCGCGATAGTTGATGCCGCCAAAGTGCAGCCAGATCTGCTTGCCCTCGAAGGCCGCGGGTAACTGGAAACTGGTCTGGTACCACCATGGGACGTTAAACGGGCTGTCGGCCGGCATGGGAAGATTGGAAAAGTTTTTCCCGATCGGGTACGTTGTGCCGGGGATATTGCGAAGGTTCATCCCGAAGTATGGATTGCGGTAGACGCTGTTCTTAACCAGCGCGGCGAGAACGGTGGAAGGCACATCCGTTTTGTACCATCCGTCTGGATTGAAACTGCTCTGCGAGATTGCGCCTCCCTCTTGAGGCACGTGTGCGGAGGACTGCAGGTTCCAGCCCTTGGAAAGGTCAACTCGAAGCGGCGGCTGACCGCTTGGCGAAAACTGCGCTGCACGGATTGGACTTATCCCAATCAGTAAAGATAGGGAAAAAAGGCAGGCACACACTCGCATGGCACCCTCCCGAACTCATTGATTCGACCGATGTTGGCTCGCCGGTCATTATACAGCGGGCCAGCCCGAAAGGCTGTGATTTCACGATTTCGGCTGCCGCCGCTTCTCACCGCGGAACAACCGGCAGCACCAGCGCGGAGGGATGAGAGCTGTCGTGGTAAATCACATTGGTGGCCTTTACCCAGCGTGTCGCGCTTTCCGGATCTGCTCCCGTGTTGGGGTTGCGGTCGAAGCGCGGGAAATTACTGCTGGAAATTTCGAGCCGCAGTTTGTGTCCCGCCTTGAAGACGTTGCTGGTTGACCAAAGGTCAATCGTAAATTTGTAGACCTGCCCCGGATTCATGAATTGGGGCGTGATCTGGGAATCGCGATAGCGGGCGCGGATGATGCCTTCGGTCAAGTTTTGCGCAAACCCGTTCTGCCACACGTCTACCAGTTTCCCCGCAAAATCAGTATCAACTGCGGACGAACTGGCATAAAGCACCAGTTTCACAGGTCCAGTAACTTCGAAATCCCGCTTGAAGGCAGGCGTGGTGTAAACCAGCACATCAGGCCGGGCTTCATCGGGGCGCTGGTCAACGGGTCCCGCCATCAGATGCGTGGCATCGCAGCAGAGCGGCCCGCCGAGTGTGGGTGTCGGGTTCTCAGGATCATACACGTAGTGGTCATTGCGCTCTGATCGCGGCTCCTCGGTTGACAGGCTACCGTCGCCCGTCAGAAGGTTCGCCTTGCCATCGGAGTGGAGATAGTAATCGGTATCTTTTGCGCGGGAGAGAGGCCAGCTATTTTCTTCGCGCCACTTGTCCTCACCCAGGACAAAAATCTTGACCGGTTTTTCGTTCTCAACCCCGTTGTCAATGCCCTTCAGCAGGTGGTCGTACCAGCGGAACTCGATGTCGTCCATGTTGAAGTCAGCCTCGGGGCCAAAGTCAACTTCGCCGATCTTCCTTCCGCTGCCGGCGTGGCCGCCAATCACCACCATCAGGCGCGTTTCGTTCCGCGCCGCCTCAGTACCGCCATGGGCCCTGATACCCTCATAGTTGCGCATCGAGCCGCCCTGAAAAATGTCATACCAGGCCGCAACGATGTACGCTGGGACCTTGATGTCCGGATAGTGCTCCTCGATCGCCCACCGCTTCCAGTAGCCGTCATACGATGGGTGCTTCAGCCAGTCGAGAAAGTACGGCGCCAGCGCTCCCAGGTCCGTCGGCCAGGGCGAAGATGTATCAAAGTTGTACAGCGGGTATCGGCTGAGCGGGAGTGCCCACATCCCCTGCCGGGCGTTGGTTTTTTCGCGAACTTTGCGATTGAGTGTGTCCTGCGCCAAACCTGAGGTCCAAGACTCATTGAACCACTGCTCGAACGCTCCGCCCTGGTAGGTCCACCCGTTGTGATAGTTCGAAGCCGTGACAAACGGGAAAATGCCCGACAGGTGTGGAGGATGGGCAATCGCCGTCAGCATCTGCGTGGCACCGACGTATGAGCCGCCGACCATCCCCACCTTACCGTCTGCGTACGGCAGCGCGGCAGCCCACTCCACGGTGTCGTATCCATCCTGGGACTCATGTATGAAGGGATACCACTCGCCCTGCGAAGTGTAGCGCCCCCGTACGTCTTGAACAATATCCACGTAACCGCGCTGCGCCGCCTTCATGCCGAAGTCGAGGCTGCCGTCTTTGTTGTAAGGCGTCCGTTCCAGAATCACCGGGAATTTGCCCGGCGCGTCAGGCCGGTAAACGTCCGCGTACAGCACCACGCCATCCCGCATGGTGGCAGGAACGTTGCGCTCCACAATCACGTGATATCGCTCAGCGGCGCTCACGCGCAGAGTCGCCGCCATCATCAGGACAACCAGTGTAAAGAGCCAGCGAGAGGTTCGCTTCATGTTGCGCTCCTAAAAAGTTGATTCGTGTGGGTAATGAGATTCAATTCAACCCGCAAGGCGGCAAGTATATGCCACAAACACCGGCAAGGGAAGTGGGATCCCTTGTCGGCACGCGGTTGCTTTCGTACTTAATTTATAGGCCGGGAAGTGGAAAATTCAGGCTCGAATATCGCGGGCGGCTCAGGCCGCGCTGGGATCAGGCTGGCTGGCGTCGCGTTTGGTCCAACGGTAAGCGGCGACGGAATTCTTCCAGAAGACTTTTTCGGCTGCGGCATGGCCCTTGCTGTGAACATATTCGCGGACCAGCGTCAGTTCCTGCGGATAGGTTTCAATGTGATCGCTGTTCGGCCAGTCGCTCCCGTAGAGCAGACGATCCTCCCCGAAAATTTCCCAGAGCCGGTCGAGCGACGGCTTATAGAACTCAAGATCCAGCCGCAGCCTGCCGTCAACCCGCAGCAGGACTTCCGAGACTTTAATATAAACCTGCTGGCGCTTTCCAAGCTCGCGCAGATTGGCTTCGAGGTCTTTCTTCACCTTCGGCTCGGTCGGCTCCGCCATTTGCGGAAGATGATCAATCACAACGCGCAGGCTGGGAACGAGGTCTGTCAGACGGACAACCGCCGCGATCAGTTCCGGACCAGGGTTTGCCGTATCCATTTCGAGGCCGGCGCTGGCAAGTTCTTTGAGGCCTTGGACAAAGTCGGTATTCCCAAGCTGCTCGCTGATATTTCGTCCCCACAAATTGCCGCAACGAATGCCAAGAAACAGCGGGTTGCGATGGAACCTTTTCAGCTGCCTGCGAAAGTCAGGATTCTCCGGCTCCAGATCGCCGACCATGCCAACAATCACCGGGGCCTTGGCAGCGATGTCCAATACCCACTGGTTGTCCTCCAGCCAGGGACTGCATTCCACCTCAATCGCTCCCACAACGCCCTCGCCCGCCGTCACCTTCAGGTAGCGTTCCGGCAATGCAGGTTTATAAAGCTTTGCGTCATCCTTTGGCGGCCAGGGGATTCCTTGCGGGCGCCTCGGATCGAACAAGTGGATGTGGGTATCAATAATCGGCATAGGTGTGGTCTTCGCGCTCATGTTGATGTCCATCGCGGCGAGGGTCGCCGCCGCTTCGAGAAATGTCCTGCGATTCATGGGGCGTATTCTAACTCATCCTTGGACCTTTGCTTCATGAATCCAGAGCGGCGGGAACATTGAGATTTTGCCGCTCAAACCGGTGCTGCCGACGAGTTTCTGAAATCGAGGATCAGAATTTCCCGCTTTTCGTACTCAACTGAAGGCCACTTTGCCCTTGCCCCAAAGGCCTATGTGGGTGTAAAAATGACCCCTGAATCAATCAAAAATATCGTCTCCGGCTGCGTGTTCAGTCGGGGTAAAGGCAAATTCACTACGGGAGACGAAGAGCGACGCTTTATGTCATCCAAGACCTACTTTTCACAAATCACCAAAATCGTCAAACAGATCGAGCAGACGCAGCAGCCGATCATCGAAAAAGCCGCGGCGGCCATGGCGGAATCGATCAAATCGGACGGCCTGGTTTACCTGTTCGGCAGCGGGCACTCGGTGATTCCCGTGCTCGATATTTTCCCGCGCTATGGCAGCTTTGTGGGTTTCTGCCCGATTTACGACCCACGGCTGATGTGGTTCAACGTAGTGGGGCCGGGCGGCGCGCGCGAGTTGCTCTGGCTGGAGCGCGAAGAGGGATACGCAAAAAATGTCCTGGCCGGTTATGTGCTTGAGCCACGGGATTCCATCGTGGTCTTTTCCCATGGCGGGTTGAATGCCGCACCCATCGAGGTGGCGCTTGAAGCCAAGGACCGGGGCCTGACGGTGGTCACCGTTTCTTCTCATCAGAATTATCGTCAGACGGCGGCAACGCATTCCAGTGGCAAGAAGCTCTCAGACGTTGCGGACATCGCCATCGACAACTGTGTACCACCAGAAGACGCATTGGTGGGCGTAGAGGGCATCCAGGAAAAATTCGCCGCAGGATCGACCGTCGCAGCCGTGACTATTGCCATGGCCCTGGTGGCGGAGGTCGGCTCGCTGCTGGTAAGAAGCGGGCACAAGCCTCCCACGTTTGTCTCGCCCAACGTTGGCCTCGAACCTGACCACAACCAGCGTGTCTTCGTGGAGTTCGCCCGACGCGTCTCCAGGCGCGTTCCCTGAAGAACGGCACAGAGCCAAACCGCCAGTCCGCCTAAAGCGACTCGCAGCGCCGCTGCCGGGAACATGGAGAAGGAGGCTGTCCGAAGATGAGGTTCAGGAAACAGAAGGTCGGCTGGTGCGGGCTCCTCGCCGCTACGCTGGCGCTCGGTCTTGTCTGGGCGGCCACAAGCAATGGCGCGTCCCAAGCCGCCCCCCCCTCGCAACCGTTCTTTCCGGTGGCCGTGTGGTATGGCGGCGGCAAGGCCCGCGCCCCCATGCTGGAGCCGGTTGACGCCACAAGCGCCGCACGATGGGGAAAAGACCTCGACCAGGTCAAGTCGGTGGGTTTCAACACCGTCAAGTGCTGGGTAGACTGGGCCACAGCCGAGCCGAAGCCCGGCCAGTATGACTTCCAGAACCTCAATCTGCTTTTGCGGCTCGCCCAGAAACGCGGCCTGCGGGTGATCATCCAGATCTATACCGATTCCGCGCCGGACTGGGTAGGCCAG
>JAJYJL010000648.1 GCA_021789565.1 Acidobacteriota bacterium | reverse complement strand
TCCATCGTTCACCCTCCGGGTGTGCGTCAAAGATTTCTTCCAAAATCTCTATAACACACATCCCGCGAGGGTGAGCGACCTTTCAGTCGCTCCTCCCTCCAGCCAATCTCGATTCTTGGATTTAACGATCCCTAACACCGGGCAGAACCAAACGATCCTGTGCCCTAGGGTTCATTCAAGCCTTACCAACGGGTGGTCCATCCGCCATCAACTACGACGGAGGCGCCAGTCACAAACGATGAATCGTCACTACAAAGGAACAAAGCCGCGCGGGCAATCTCCTCACCGGTGCCCAAACGTCCCAGAACGGTTCGTTGCAAACAAATCTGGCGCTCTTCATCTGACACTAGCTTCGTTGGACCCGTATCAATTGACCCGGGAAGCATAGCGTTCGCCCGTATCTGCGGCGCATAGTCCAGGGCCAATGAGCGCGTGAGCGCCAACAGCCCCGCCTTCGCAACGTCATAAGCCGGATTTTGAGGGAATGCTATTAAGGCGTGAATGGATCCGGTGTTAAGGATCACTCCGGAACCGGCTCTCAGCATATGAGGGATGACGTATTTTGACCCCAGAAACGCCGCCTTCAACGTGACGGCCAGAGTGTGATCCCATTCGGATTCTTCCAGCTCGGCCACCGGCTTGGCCACATTCGAGAAAGCGTTGTTATGAAGAATGTCAATTCTCCCAAATTCCTGAACGGTCGCTTGCACCAGCCGCTCCCATTGGTCTCGCTGACCGACATCGGTAAGGATAAAACGGGCTTGCCGCCCCTCGGAGCTAATCTCCTGGACCACGCGCTGGCCTTTCTCCCTGTCAATATCCGCCACGACCACTCTTGCCCCTTCACGGGCAAAGAGCTTGGCCGTGGCGGCTCCAATTCCGGATGCTGCGCCGGTGATGACTGCTACCTTTTCCTTGAGTTTCATGGAATCAGTCCTTTGTGTGGCGTATGCCCGCTTGCCAGGCAAGCCGGTCAAAGACGCTGTTGCACGTAGATGAGATCGCTGCTGTATTTATGAGGCAGCTTGATCAAAAGCCCATGCGCCATCAACTCGGCCCCCGACCAGACGCCCGGGGGAACCGACCCATCCTCCGAGCTGATCTGATAGCCCACGCCGGGCTGCAACCCCGCCAGCCGCACTCGTTGCGTCATTTGGTCATTGTTGGGACGAAAAATGTAAACGGTGCCGCGCTTGAGGCTCGGACTCCAATAAAACATTCCGTCCCAATGAATGCCGTCCGGCCGCGGCAGAATGTGGTGCACTTCACAATCATCCAGAATCGGCCGAATCCAAGACTTATAGATTTCGACCTGATGTTTGACCTCTGCAATCTCCTTCGGCGACCAGTTGGCAGTGTGCGTGGGATCGATCTGCCAGGCGCTCATCATCGCCGAGCGCCATAAGTATGGGCGAGGGGCATCGGAAGTCTTGTTATAGAGATTCTCGTACGTGTAAGCCATCAAGACAGGGGGTGGAAATGCATAGGTCGAGTCGTAAATGCTCTGGCGGTCGGGCAAGGCGGAGAGGGTATCGGTGGTCACAATATAATGGACACGTTTGATGTAACCAAAATCCTTGATATGACCGCCCCCGGAACAGCCTTCGAAAACAAGGTTGGGAAACTTCTTCCTCAGTGTGTCCATTACCTGGTAGTAGCCGAGAGTGGACCAGTAACTGACATCCACCCCGTAGTGATGCGGGTGATCAGTCTGCACGCATTGGGTGACAATCGGGCTGAAGTCGTGCTTGAGGTAATCAAGATGATTTTCTGCAATCACTTTCTCCAGCTCCGTCTCCACCCATTCCCGCGCTGGCCCGTATCCTAGATCGAGAAGCGGGGCCCAGTTGATGGCGTGTGACTTCCAGTCCGGCCCGACCTTCTCGTTGAACCAATCCGGATGTCGAAAAACGTTCATCGCTCCCGGGTGCTCGGAATCTCCGCCGTGTGTAAACGCAAGCCATAGGCCCAGCTTCATGCCATGCTGAAGGACGTATTCTTCAATGGGTTTCTCGCCCTGCGGAAAACGCGCCGGGTCCCATCGCCAGTCACCGTCCTTCGGAAACCACATCGCGTCGGGCACGAAAGTCTCAAAGCCGAGCCGCTTGCAGAAGGCGGCGCTGTTCAAAACATCCGACTCACGCGCTTTGTCCCCTCCCGCATCGAGGTAGAGGTTGTACGCCAGTGTGGGGTAGGGCTGTCCTTTGGGACGGGGTGGAGACAGCTTGTCTAAGATGAAGCGGTGCAACGTGTAGCTGCCATCATCCACGGTACCCTTGTAGCACCCGATGAAGGCTGGTGGCACTAGGAACGTGTGGCCGGCCGGAATATCAGTCTTAAAGTTCGGCTCCAGACCAATCTTGACATCAAATCTCACGGGCTTTTCAGCGATAGTTTTAATATGGATGCGGCCGACGCCAGAGAACTCCCAGCCGACGTAAAGCCCGCGATCATGTCCGACTTGAACGGCAAGCCATGGGACAGAACTAGACCCATCCATTGGATTACTTACCAGAACCTGGTCCAAGTCAGAATTAACGTTCACCGTGAATACGCCTCCTTTGAGGCTAGGCGTGTTTCCTCCTCGGTTGATCCACCAAGCCTGAGCGGGTTCGCCGGACGCAAGTCCCTTTAAGGTCAGACTGTCCTGATGCGTCACGGTCACCGTGCTTTGAGAATCGTTGACAATGGTCATCCAGTGCTCGACCGGCCCGTGTCCTGGCCTAGCCCGCCACACTGACTTGAGATCGAGCCGTGGGTGAGCATTGCTGTAGCGAAGAGTCAGTTCGCCACTTTGGGCATCCCAATCTGCCCCTTCAAACTTCCAGTCCGTATTCCGCGATACTCCGTCCAAGAGGGCCCCCCGCATCAAGGTTTCTCTGCACGGAGAGGATAGCCAATTATGTTCTGGCCCCGTCGAAGTCAGCTCTGTGAGAACCGGCCATCCGTTTTGAACGGAAAGAACAATTTCGGTATCTTCCGTGGCCAGCCGCCAAGGGCCGTGGTTCTGGAGGCGCTGCAAGGGCGCCGCCGCCGCGAACCGCGCCATCAAGAGCATCACGGCTAGCGTGATGGCCGCTGAAAAGGCAGGGCGTTGCGAGTCTTGAGAGTGAGAGTTAGGCACGACGGCTGCCGCACGGCGATTAGGACTTGAAAACAAAGGGCTTCACATATTCCAGGCGTTGATAGTGCACCTCGGGCGCCTTGTGACGGAGAGACGCTCGAAACTGCTCGGGGTCAGCCGCATTATCAGGGAACATATCGTAATGGCAGGGGATGGCAATTTTAGGCTTTATCATGCTGGCCACGTCCGCAGCCTCCCAAGAACTAAGGTTGTTAAATCCACCGTTCATGCAGGTGATCATGACGTCCGGAGCAAGCTTTTTGATATGGCTTAGCAGGCCGCTGTAATCCGTATCGCCGGAAATATAAATGCGGGGTCCATTTTCGATGGCGAGCGTGAACCCCATATGATTCAAGTCGGAGTCATCCGTCGGCATGGCGAAGGTGCCGTGAACCGTCACCTCGGCTATCTGAACCTTTCCGCCAGGGTAGATCTGGCGGATCTTGCTCCCTTCGACTCCGCATTGTGCGAACGTTTCGCATGCGAGCCCCGGCCCCACGAACAGGTTGATGTGCTCTTTTCGAAGCTGTCCGATGGTTTCGGGATCCGCGTGATCGTAATGGCTATGCGTGCAGAGAAAATAATCGACATCCAAAGAGTCTGGTGGGATGAAAACCGGAACCTTGCGGTTGAAATTCAGCCCCAGAGAGTTTCCGATCTTCGCACAAGAGTTGGTGAGGTAGGCATCAATAGATATCAATGTCCCTTCGGATGTTTTGATAAGGTACCCCATCTGCCCCAACCACCATAGGCCTACGGATCCTCGGTCAACCTTGAACCGCCGGACCGATTGCATGCATTCGTTAGCCATCTAGCTCAGCTCCTTGGCTTTTTCTAGTTCCGGGTCTTGCCTAGGACGGCTACCCAACCCCCCGCGCGCTTTGGCCGCGCCTCGGCGGCTGCCGACGCGCTTTGCCATCTCAACCCGGTGAAGTACAAAAGCTCACATCGGGACGGCTGAGAAGTTCCTTGCGCAACGCAATGCCGAGTCCAGGCTCGGTTGGCATCTGAGCAAAGCCTTCCCGGACCACGAGATTATCCGTATAGGCGTCGGAATACCAGCCTTCGTAAAACCCACGAACGGTTTCCAGGATCATCACGTTCATCGCCGAAGCGCAAACATGAAGGTTGGCGAAGATCGTGATCAGGCCCGTGCAGTCGTGCGGTGCAATAGGCAGATGGAACGTATCCGCCAGCACCGCGATCTTACGCCCCTCCGTGATCCCGCCCGTCCAAATCAGGTCGGGCATCACCACATGGGAGGCGTGAGCTTCGAGCATTTCGCGATACCCATAACGGGTGAAAAGCCGCTCGCTCACGCAGTGCGGCACACGGCTTTCGGAAGCTAAACGCGCGAGATCATCCGCGCTGTCCGGCTTGATCATGTCTTCCATCCACAGAACGTCATAAGGCTCTAGGGCCCGGGCAATCCGTAACGCGCAGTTCAGGTCCCACCGTGCGTGCCCTTCGATCAATATCTCGATCCTGTTCCCCAGGGCCTCGCGTATTTTCTTAACGCTCTGGAGGCCTGCGTCCAAGTCTACGGAGGATAGATACGCCCCTGAAGGCCCCGCCGCCGACCAGCCGGCCGGCCCCATCGTGATTCCACCCTTAAGTTGCGGGGCGAACCGATCCCACGGCCACATTTTCAGGGCCTTAATTCCCTGGCTATAGAGGCTTCTGGCAAGTGCCGCCGGACGTTCGACGAAATCCGTCTGGTCCTTGTAGGGACCCGCGTCGATGCAGGTATTGTAAACGCGAACCCTGTCTCGACACATTCCCCCGAGAAGATTGTAAATCGGTTGGCCTACGGCCTGCCCAATGAGGTCCCACAAAGCAATGTCCACCGCGGAAAGCGCACGCATCTCAGCGCCTGCGTACCCGAAAAAATTCATCCAACTGAAGACGCTATCCCAGATTCTCTCGACGTCGAGCGGGCTCGACCCGATCAGGAAATCTGCAATCATGTCATGAATCACGGCCTCGACGGCCGCGGGAAGATAGTAGGTTTCGCCTAATCCGACTAAGCCATCGTCGGTGTGAATGCGCACCCAGAGGATGTTGGGCTGCTTGGCATAGCGAACCGTTTCAACTTTAGCGATCTTCATCGATCCCGTCCCTAGCCGCCAATGCAGTTCTCGAAAACCTGCGCACTATCAAGGATCACTGACTTTGATGCCTGTTACCCATCCATCGAAACACCTTCCAGTAAGAGCCGCCCCTGTCCTGCGCCAGGCTGTGCAAATTCCAAGGCTCCGGAATGTTTTCGCCAAGAGTCTGCCATTTAATCCCAATACTGTTCACTTAGCTTAATTTGCGGTATGCTTCTCTCATGCTGTTGAGAGGAGCACCGCAGATGGCTCGTACCTTGGCTGAACTTCCGAAAGGGACTCGAATTACTGATTACGTCAGTCTGGGCGTGTTGACCACAACGTTTCCGCTGAGGCAGGTGAAAGCCGTGCTGGCCGCGCAAG
>JAJYJL010000647.1 GCA_021789565.1 Acidobacteriota bacterium | reverse complement strand
AAGTGCTGTATCAACGCGTTCGACAGCGCTTGAGTCCACGGTACAGTTTTCGAATTTCTCCCGAGTGGGGGGATGGGTAGACCAGATCAATCACCTGCTGAAGTCGCCGGGTAGCTATCCTCAGGTCATGAATAGCGGCAGGATTATCACTTTGCAGAACTTTTGGTTCGAGGGAAACACAGCGGTCAAGATGCTTGATGGCCAGGCTGGAAACACGGGCCCATTCACCCGTCCGGGGAGCGCCGCTGTCTTCCCGGGCTGTGACTTCCGGCGTGGTGGTCTGACCCTCCGGTTGGGAGTGGCCCCTGCTGGTATCCACTGAAGGACCCTGCAGGAACGTGGATAAGGAATTGTCCTCGGAGGCGTTATGTCCGGCGTGTCCGTTTACTTGAGCCATCGAAACCACCAGGCGTGGTGCAGTCTCTCCTCTTGGAGGCCAGCCAGCACCACAGCTCGCCGTTAGAAGGCAAGTCCCCAAAACACTTATGAACCGATAGCACCAGTGTACAGGCAAACCAGGTCTAACACAACGCCTTACGATGCATTGAGCCCGGCCAGGCCAGACAGTCCTAAATTCCTCAAAATCCCGCAAGAAAGGCCCCATGCCAGCCTTTTTCGTAAATGATCCATAAGCCAAAAATGTGACGCTCATCACTGCGAGGGATGTCCCTCTGGCCTAGCCTTATCTTGTAATAGAGTTTTTCATAGGGCGGAGGGAAAAGATGGCAAGAGCCATGCGCACAATTGACGGAAATGAGGCTACGGCGTCCGTAGCCTATGCGACAAGTGAAGTGATTGCCATCTACCCGATCACCCCCTCATCCCCAATGGGTGAACTTGCGGACCAGTGGGCGGTGGAAGGCAGGCCCAACATCTGGGGCGCGGTCCCCAAAGTGATGGAAATGCAAAGCGAGGGTGGGGCTGCCGGGGCCTTGCACGGAGCGGTCCAGTCTGGAGCGCTTGGCACAACCTTTACCTCCTCGCAGGGACTCCTTCTGATGATTCCTAACATGTATAAGATGGCGGGTGAGCTGACGCCTGCCGTTCTTCATGTGGCAGCCCGGACGGTGGCGACACACGCACTTTCCATTTTTGGGGACCACAGCGATGTGATGGCCACGCGAGCCACAGGCTTTGCGCTGTTGGCTTCCAATACAGTTCAGGAAGCTATGGATCTTGGCCTGATCGCCCATGCGGCCACGCTGGAATCGAGAGTTCCTTTTCTCCAGTTCTTTGATGGATTTCGCACCTCGCACGAGATTTCCAAGGTTGAACAGATTGAAGAGGCCGACATCAGGGCGCTGATGGACCAGGATGCCGTCCGGGCTCACCGGGACCGCGCGCTGTCGCCGGACCACCCGTTCATCAGGGGCACAGCCCAAAATCCCGATGTCTTTTTCCAGGCTAGGGAAGCCGCTAACCCGTTTTACCTGGCCTGCCCAACAATCGTTCAGGACGTGATGGACCGCTTTGCAAAGATTGTCGATCGCTCTTACCACTTATTTGACTACGTAGGTGCGCCCGACGCCGAGCGCGTGGTTGTGATGATGGGTTCAGGTGCGGAGGCCGCTCAGGAAGCTGTGGAGCATCTGGTCGAGAAGGGCGAGAAGGTCGGCCTGGTCAAAGTTCGCCTCTACCGTCCTTTTTCCGTGGAGCAATTTGTTTCGGCGCTGCCTTCGACGGCGAAAACAATCGCGGTCCTTGATCGCACCAAGGAGCCCGGCGCCGTTGGCGAGCCGCTCTACATGGATGTGGTGACGGCCCTGCATGAGGCTGCGGGCGCCCCGGAGGCGAAATTCAGCGCCATTCCAGCAGTGGTGGGCGGGCGCTATGGGCTCTCTTCCAAGGAATTCACTCCGGCCATGGTGAAGGGCATTCTGGACGAGATGAAAAGCGGGAAGCCGAGAAACCACTTTACTATCGGCATTATTGATGACGTTTCGCACACCAGCCTTTCTTACGACCCCGAGTTCTCAACGGAAAATCCGGGAGCCGTGCGGGCCATTTTTTACGGTCTGGGTTCTGACGGTACGGTCAGCGCCAATAAGAATTCCATCAAGATCATCGGAGAAGAAACAGAAAACTACGCCCAGGGTTACTTTGTCTATGACTCAAAGAAATCCGGCTCAGTGACGGTTTCGCACCTGCGTTTTGGAAAGAGGCCCATCCATTCCACTTACCTGATCAACAAGGCCAGCTTTGTGGCCTGCCATCAATTCGGGTTTCTCGACCGCTTTGACGTTCTGGAGGCAGCAGAGCAGGGAGCAACGTTTCTACTGAACTCTCCTTACGGGCCTGAGGATGTCTGGGAACACCTGCCGCGCACTACCCAGGAGCACATTGTGAATAAGAAACTGAAATTTTACGTGATTGACGGCGTCAAAGTGGCTCGGGAAGCGGGAATGGGCGGGCGTGTCAACACCGTCATGCAAACCTGCTTTTTTGCTCTCAGTGGCGTGCTGCCCCGTGATGAAGCCATCCAACAAATCAAGCATTCCATCGAAAAAACCTACGGAAAACGCGGGGAAATAATTGTTCAGAAGAACTTTGCGGCAGTCGACCGGGCACTCGACAATCTCCATGAGGTTTCCGTTTCGCAACAGGCCAACAGCGTTTTTGACATTCAGCCGCCGATCCCAGCCCGGGCGCCGGCATTCCTCCGGAACGTTACCTCGCGGATTATCGCCGGCGAGGGCGATTTGCTTCCAGTCAGCGCATTCAGTCCCGATGGCACGTTCCCAACCGGTACGGCGCAATGGGAGAAGAGAAACATCGCGCTGGAAATTCCCGTGTGGGACCGTGACTTGTGTATCCAATGTGGCAAGTGCGTGCTGGTGTGCCCCCACTCCGTGATCCGGGCGAAAATCTACGATCCCAAGTTGCTGGAAAAAGCGCCGGCCAGGTTTAAGTCGACTGCCGCGCGCTGGAAGGACTTTAAGGAATACCGTTACACGCTGGCAGTTGCGCCCGAGGATTGCACAGGTTGCACGCTCTGCGTTCAGGTTTGCCCGGCAAAGAGCAAAAGCGAAGCCCGCTACAAGGCGATCAACATGGCGCCCCAGCCGCCGCTGCGGGAACAGGAGCGCGAAAATTGGGACTTCTTCCTGCAATTGCCGGAAATGGACCGCGCTCCTCTCAGCCTGGGACAAGTGAAAGACGCGCAATTGCTGGAACCGCTGTTTGAGTTTTCCGGCGCCTGCGCGGGTTGCGGCGAAACACCCTACATCAAACTGATGACGCAGTTGTTCGGTGACCGTTCCCTGATAGCCAATGCCACGGGATGCTCGTCGATATACGGCGGTAACCTTCCCACTACTCCGTACACCATGAACCATGAAGGTTTGGGCCCGTCGTGGTCGAATTCTCTTTTCGAAGACAACGCGGAATTCGGGCTTGGCATGCGCCTGGCGGTGGACAAGCAGGCCGATTACGCCCGTTACCTGGTGGGACATCTTGCCGGAAAGTTGGGTGAAGAACTGGCGGCGCAGGTTCTCGCAGCCGATCAGGCGACGGAGGATGGCATCAAGAAACAGCGGGAGCGGGTCCAGGCGCTTAAGGAAAAGCTTGAGGGGCTTGACACGCTTGAAGCGCGTGACCTGCTCCAAGTTGCGGATTATCTGGTCAAGAAGGACGTTTGGATTGTGGGAGGAGACGGCTGGGCCTATGACATCGGTTATGGCGGCCTTGACCACGTCCTGGCGTCGGGAAAGAACATCAACGTTCTCGTTCTGGATACCGAGGTCTACTCCAATACAGGTGGCCAGATGTCGAAGGCGACCCCGCGTGCGGCCGTGGCCAAATTTGCCGCCGGCGGCAAGGAAAACCGCAAGAAAGATCTGGCGATGATGGCCATGACTTACGGCAACGTCTACGTGGCAAATGTGGCTATGGGCGGGAATGATACGCACACGATCAAGGCCTTCCTTGAGGCTGAAGCGTACGACGGACCATCGCTGATCATTGCCTACAGCCACTGCATTGCTCACGGCTACGACCTGGCCTTTGGCATGGAACAGCAGAAAGCCGCGGTCCAGTCCGGTTACTGGCCGCTGTTCCGCTTTAATCCTGAATTGGCCAAAGAAGGGAAAAACCCTCTGCATATTGATTCCCGTCCGCCATCGCTTCCGCTTGAGAAGTACATTTACAATGAAACCCGCTACACCATGCTCGTCAAGTCCCGGCCGGAAGTCGCGAGTGAGGCCTTGAAGCTTGCCGAGGAGGACGTCAGGGAACGCTGGGAGTTGTACGAGAAATGGGCTGCATCACCCGCAGCCGAAGTTCCCAAGGAAGTGAAGAAATGACAGATCTCCGCACAACTTACCTCGGATGTGAACTGAAGAGTCCGCTTGTTGCTTCGGCGTCGCCGTTATCGGAAGAGATCGATAACATCCGCAAAATTGAAGATGCCGGCGCAGGGGCGGTTGTGCTCCATTCGCTGTTCGAGGAGCAGATTATCAGGGAAAGCGAGGAACTGAATCGGAGCCTCTCTGCGGGCACCGAAAGCTTCGCGGAGTCTTTGACCTACCTGCCGGAAGTCGCTCAGTACCAGCATGTCCCGGATTTTGGGGCGTCGAGTAGCGCGCCGGATATGACGCGTTACAATCGCGGACCGGAGGGTTATCTGGAACACGTTCGGCGTGCCGCGGAGGCTGTCAGCATCCCGGTGATTGCGAGCCTGAATGCCACTTCGCCGGGAGGATGGGTGAACCATGCCCGGAAAATCGAAGAGGCCGGGGCTACGGCTCTTGAGCTCAACATTTATTTCCTGCCGACTGACCCGAACGTGACCAGCTCTGAAATCGAAAAGAGCTACTGCGAACTGGTGAGGCAGGTAAAGCATACCATTCGCATTCCAGTCGCGGTCAAGCTGGGGCCTTACTTCAGCGCGATGGCCAATTTTGCACAGGGGCTTGATAAGGCAGGCGCGGACGCCCTGGTGTTGTTTAACCGGTTCTACCAACCGGATTTTGATATTGAGAATCTCGAGGTGGTGCCTACAGTCCACTTGAGTATGTCTCAAGAGCTTCTGTTGCGGTTGCATTGGGTCGCGATTCTTTACGGACACGTCAGGCCGGACTTGGCGGTTACGGGGGGAGTCCATAAAGCGGAGGACGTCCTGAAAGCCATGATGGCGGGCGCACGAGTGGCAATGATGACCTCCGCGCTGTTGAGGTATGGCATCGGCCACCTGGAACAGATCCGCGAAGACCTGATCCACTGGATGGAAGAACATGAATATGAATCGATCCGGCAGATGCAGGGAAGCCTGGCCTTACGCTCGGTTCCGAACCCGGCCGCTTTTGAGCGGGCCAATTACATGCGTGTGCTGGGTTCCTACAGGCCGCGCTCCACCGGTTCGTGGCCAATGGGAATGACGAATGGGGAATGAAGTGACCGCGAGTTGAGTTGATTCCCGGTTCCTTCAGACAGTGGGGCTTCCGGCCTGGGACCCGAAGTGACGGAGACGAAGTTGAAAGGGAGGTGGTCGGTCATGCGTACCATTTATGCGTTAGGCATTTGTCTTATCCTGCTGCTTCCTGGACTTTCCTGGGGTCAGGAAAAAC
Source organism: Acidobacteriota bacterium (assembly GCA_021789565.1). The sequence goes on along the minus strand of JAJYJL010000647.1, from coordinate 35 downwards.
AGCCACAGCAAAGCACTCAGCAAACCCAGACAACG
>JAJYJL010000646.1 GCA_021789565.1 Acidobacteriota bacterium | reverse complement strand
CTCGCTGACTTGATTCTGACGCAGTGGTCGCCGTCGGCATCTAAGAATTTCTCCGTGACCTCGCCCGTAATCCGGATGACGTCCGACAGATAGACGAACTTGCGGTATTCGGCGCGGCTGCGTTTGAGCCAACCGTCATCGCCCATCCAGTTCGTGAGGGATTGGATCAACCAGCAGTTGCGTTGACAGCCCACATCATAGGGATATGGCAATCCCATCGACTTGGCTGCCTCCAGGTTATAGTGAACGGCGAAGATCGGCTCCAGGGCACCTGAGAATGCATCGCGGAACGCCCAGGCCGGTTTTTCCCGATACTCACGCAGGGCGACGGCATGTGCCGCCAAGTGGGCGGGAGCCAGTCCGGCTACGCAGGCTGCCACCATGTCAGTCAATCCCAGAGGACCTTTCACGAGCGATGGCAGCTTCTGCCCTACTTCTACCTCTTCCCAGTAGCGGGGCTCCGACCCGCGGATCTGTTCCGCCAGTACTTCTTCCTCGATGGCAGCGAGTTCGCTTTCCGTCCAGGGATGTGGCAGTTGGATCGCCGCGTACTTGCCCTTCTCTCGTGTCTTCTTCCGTTCGGCCCGGATAACCAACTGCGTGTTCTTGCCGTAGAGTTGGCCGTCTAGACTCAGGTACTTGGCCTCGAAGTGGTCGAAAATGGTCTGCTCCGCAAACCGACTTTCTTTCGGCCCGTCAAAGCCGAGGTAGGTATATTCCGAATTCACCCGCACACCTGCCCGGACAGGCAGATAAAATTCAAAGTCGCTGGCGGAGTGATAGCCGGCCAAACCCCGCCAGCCAAACTGCACGGCGGGCATTACACTGAAGAGGAAAGAGGGTGGTGCAATCAGACTCCCGTACCGTGTGCCAGCGGCGTATTCTTCATTGCGATAGAGTGGATTGCTGTCGCCAATGCCGTCAACAAACTTGCGAATGTTATCCGGAGTGGCATAGTCGTTAAAGCGCGCGCTGTCGGTCCTGACCTGCATTCCGGATCGGCGGCGCATCTCTTCGATCAGTTCCGGCGTGATTCTGCCCTCCGCCATCTTGATCCCTGCATCCATTGAAACCGTAATCCTCGGTTGGTGTTTATTGGGTCCTGCCGGACAGGAGCAGATTGCTTGTCCTGTTCATGCTCAGCTCACGATTTGGCAGACGAGTCCTTGCGATTCAACCAGCGACTTGAGTTTCTGCAGAGCACTATCCGTGTATAGCTGCTTGTTGCTGATAAGGTAGCGACGATCGAGCGCCTGGTACCGAGCTTTGCCCAGATGATGCAGCGGAAGGAGATCGACTTCGACTAGGGAGGGTAGCTCTCGCGCGAATTTGCATATTGCCACAATGTTCTCTTCCGAATCGTTGCTCCCCGGGATGAGCGGGACTCGAAGATAGATAGGCACATTTCTTGCCGCAACCGCCCGGGCGTTTCTCAAAATGAGATCATTCGCGACCCCTGTCAATTTCATGTGTTCTTCCGATTGCATGTGTTTCACATCCCAGAGGAAGAATTCAATAAAAGGAAGCAAGGGCTCGATCCGCTCCCAGGGAACGTAGCCGCTCGTATCCATTCCCACTGAAATCCCCTCTCTATGCAATGCCTCCAGCAGCTGACGGGTGAACCGGTAATCAAACAGGGGCTCGCCGCCCGAAAGGGTAACACCGCCGCGCGATTTCTTGTAGAAGACCACGTCCCTTTTCACTTCTGCGACAATGTCTTCGACTGTGAGCAATGGCCCCAATGCCACCAATGCTTGTGCATGACAGGCTTGAATGCAGTTGCAGCATCCATCGCACCGAGTCCGATCAACAACAACCGTCTCAGCAGTCAGATAGATAGCCTGACTGGAGCAATGGGGAATGCACTCTCCGCAGTGGATGCACTTGGCAGGATAAACAGCAATCTCCAGGCTATCTCGTTGCGATTCAGGGGTTGAGCACCACTGGCAGCGGAGCGGACATCCTTTGAACTGGACGAGTGTCCTCAACCCAGGACCGTTATGTACGGTCATCCGCATGATGGCCAAGACCCGACGCGTCTCCGTTACCATGACGAATCATGAGTCCCTTCACCAACCCTGTTGTTCGCTGCGGTTGATGATGTCGAGCTGTTGTTCTTCTGTGAGCTCTACAAAGTAGGTGCAGTAACTAGCCACCCGCACTAACAGGTCTCGATATTGCTCTGGATCTTGCATAGCTTTGCGTAAGTGGCTGGACGAAACGACATTGAATTGAGTGTGATAAACCCCGAGTTCTTCCAGCGCCCGCAGGAAGGCCACGTAGTTGTCCACATCGCGGTCCGTGGCTACGAGTTGAGGGCTGAGCCGCAAGTTCAGCACACCGCCGAGAGCAAAGCGGTGGGTGGGCAGTTTGCTGGCCGAACGAATCACAGCCGTTGGTCCCTTCTTGTCCACGCCGGGCGACGGAGAGATGCAATCAGCGAGCGGAGTGCCCCCCTGGTGCCCGTCTGGAAGCGCGCCGACCCATGGACCAAATGTGACGTTGCTCTGTCCGATAATACCTGCCCCGACATAGGTCCCGCCATAGCTCGGGACGAGGTTCTTTTGCGAGTTAATCCAGTCCACTGCGTCATACCACGTGTCCATGACCCAGTTTGCCCAATCGTCGGCGTAATCATTGTCGTTACCGTACTTGGGAACGCCGTTGATGCATAACTGCCTCAGACTTTCCGCGCCCTTCCAATTGTCCTTCAGCGCCGAGAGCAACTGCTCCCAGGTGACTTGTTTGTCATGATAGATGAGCTTGTCAATAACTGCGAAGGAATCAGCCGTATTGGCAAGACCAGTGAGATAGACGCCGAACAACGAGTACCACGCGCCTCCCTGGGCTAAGTCAATACCTTTTTCGAGCGGGCCTTCTGATAGCGTGGAGCAAAAGGGAGCCATGACCCGGACGGCTTGGGCTTCTTTGATCAGCTTGATCCCTTTCGCCATGTGTTCCATCCAGAACATCAACTGCGTCTGATAGGCTTGTCGGAGCGCCGAAATCGATGTAAAGCTCCGCGGGTCACCGGTAAGCGGCCCAGTCTGCTCGCCGCAAAGGGGGCACCTACCGTTATTGAGCGCCAATTCCAGTAATTTGGGCGTGATGCAGATTCCCTCCCAACTGTGCTGCATCGAGATATGGGGCAAGCATAGCTCCGTGCAGCCCATCACCGCGCACTCGCGCCAATCCTCCACCGTGAGGTCTGGATACGCTTTGGCCATCATCTGGATCGCCTTTCGATCGGCGATGAATTTCGGTTTCCCGCGACCCAGGCGAATCACCTCTGCCGCTTTCTTGAGGTAAGCAGTGGAGGTTCCGTCCCAGAGTCGCATGGCAATTTCCGGTTGAGGAAGGCCCACTTGTTCCTCGGCCTCCAGGCACACTTGGGTCATTTCGTTGCAGGCATCCTTCCCCTCCCGCGTCTGACCGCCGATGGTGATGGTTTGACTTAGCGCTTGACCCGGCTGGTAAGTGGCCACATCGTAGCTCAGCAATATGGCCCACTCATTAAGTTTGACCCAGAAACTCTCCAACAACTCCAGAGCTTTCTCTCGGCTGATGCTCTTCTCAACGTTGACTGACTGATTGTAGAAATAATACATGTACTGGTCGAAGCGACCAAGCGAATTGGCAATGTTATACAGATCGCAGTGGATGAACAAATGCGTGAACCACACAGATTGGAGGGCTTCCCACCAGGTGCGCGCCGGGTAGGCGGGCACTCGCTCACAGATTCGAGCGATCTCTTTCAGCTCTTCTTGGCGCCGCGGGTTCACTTCTTGGAAGGCCTTTTCACGAGCTAACTTCGCATACCGCTGCCCGTGTGCTATCGCAGCATCGAGGGCGATCGTGGCCGCCTCATAGAAGTTGCGCTTTTCTTTCAATCCGTAGTGCGCAGAAGGATGGTCGAGACGGGATTTGTACCATTCTAGTTCTTCCCTGATACCATACAGACCCTTGTGAAGAACCTTTTCGTAATTCGCCATCTGATGTCCGAGATCTTTGTCCAAGGACAAATCGGCGATCACGGGAATGTGCGGGCATGGCGCCGTGACCGAAAAGGCTTTTTGTTTCATCTCGGGATCGGCGATGTTGAGGATATAGTCGCCGAGTGTCTTGCCTTCAAAATAGGGGAGGAGGGTCTCTCGCAGCTCGGTCCGCTCCGCCTCTGTAATCAGAATCTTCTCATGAGGCCGGATTTCAAAATCCTTTGTTGGATGACCAAGTTCCTGTTTCATAAAGCGCGTCATCTCAGACGAAAAGGAGGCCCCCCGAATCTTGCTGGTCAGATTGCCAACAATGAGTTCATTGTCCAGAATGAAGATGGTTTTGGTCTGGAGGTATGTCTCAAAAACCCGCGCGCGCTGGAGAACTCTAGGCTCAGTCTGATATCGCTCGTATGCGCTCATCTCGGCGCGGGCGCGTTCCAGACAGATCTCCATCGGTCGGAGAACGCGTTGCTTCGCCCTCTGAACCCGCTCAGTCGAGGTGGGAACAAACAATTCCTGCCAAGTCCCGATGTCCTCGCTCGTCTTGGCACCGACGGACGATAATTCAGCTTGTTTGATTGTCATTTCAGCTACCTCCAATCGTGTCCATGCTTTTTCCCAAATCCGCTGCAAGGCACAGATCACTTACAAGGTGCAGAGTTATTTTATCGCACGCCCGCACATGACGATGAGCGCACGAAGCGATTCCTACCGCGCCCTTATCCCCCCAAGTAAGCTTTCCTGACGATATCGCTGTTCATCATTGTCTGAATTTCTCCTTGTAATACCACGGATCCAACCTGCAGCGCGTAGCCGCGATTCGCGACACCCAGCGCCAGTTTCACGTTCTGCTCGACGAGGAGGACAGCGACACCCTTGCCGTTGATCTCGCGGATCACTTCACCGAGTTGCTCGATAATCAGAGGAGCGAGCCCAAGAGATGGCTCATCCATGCATAGGAGCTTGGGGCGGGCCATAAGTGCGCGGCCGATGGCCAACATCTGCTGTTCTCCACCGCTCAGCGTACCCGCTTTTTGTTTTGTTCTCTCCCGCAAGCGGGGGAAGAGCTGGAAGATCGCCTCGAGGTCCTGCGCGACACCGTCCTTATCATTGCGCGTGCTGGCCCCCAGCTTGAGATTCACACATACAGAGAGATGAGGAAAGAGCTGTCGTCCCTCGGGGACCAGTGCAATTCCCATACCAACTATCTGGGGTGTTGGTCGTCCGCTGATGTTCTGGCCTTTGAACCATATTTCTCCCGAGGTCAATGGCGACAAACCGACGAGCGCCCTGAGAATGGAGCTCTTGCCCGCGCCGTTTGCACCGATGATGCATACCACTCCACTATTGGGGACCTGAACACAAACGTTATTCAGAGCGAGCGACTTGCCATAATGGAGGGTCAGGTTCCTTATATCGAGCAACAGATCTGCCCGATGCGACGGAGACAGATCGCTCCCCAGCACCGTTGCGGTGTCGTTTGATTTCGTATCAAGAGACGATACAGTATTCATCAGCTTCTGCTATCCCGTTTGAGCGTTGGTCGCTGCAGCCACCGGGTCGGAAAAGAGGTAATTTTGGCTGATCGATTCTCCATCTCCTCCGA
>JAJYJL010000645.1 GCA_021789565.1 Acidobacteriota bacterium | reverse complement strand
CCCAAGTTCTAGTCCCATTGCTGCAGGCGTGATTTCCCGGATCCACTACGAAGGGAGGGCGTCGTGAAAATTACAAGAAAAGACTTTATTGCGAAATCGGTATCGTTGGTGGTTCCCGGCCTGGCTGCTGCCTCTGTGACCGGCGCCTTTGCAGCAGGGCCGCCGCGCGGGACGGAACATGCATTTCCATTTTTTAATGTTATCCCTTTCGGCGCCAAAGCAGATGGAATCACCAAAGACACCAGGGCGATTCAGTCTGCCATCGACGCGGCTGCAGAGAAAGGTGGAACCGTATACTTTCCGGGTGGAAAGTATCTTTCTGGAACCGTGCGTCTGAAAAGCTTTGTCACCCTCTTTTTTGATGCAGGCGCCGTTCTACTGGGGAGCCCGGATAACAGCGACTATGATCCTTACGAGAGGCTCAGCTACGACTCCTGCTCTGATCCCGAAACAACATACTTCAATTCTGCGCTGATCCGGGCGGAGGACGCGCACAACTTTGCGATCATGGGGCGCGGAATTATCGACGGCAATCGCCGCAAGCGCCACGGTCCCAAACCGATTGCGCTAAAGCGCTGCCAGCAGGTTTCGATTCGCAACATCACGTTGCAGAACGCACCGAACTACAACATCAGCATGCTGGGCTGTGATTATGTGGATATTGACGGGGTGACGATCTTCAACGGGTACGCCGACGGAATTGACCTTGACTGTTGCCGTTACGTTCGAATCTCAAATTGCTACATCGAGTCCTGGGACGACGCCATTGTCCCCAAAGCGAGTCCTTCTCTTGGCGAGGTCCGCCCCACTGAGCACCTTACGGTCACGAATTGCGTATTGACAACGGCCTCCAATGCCTTAAAGTTCGGGACCGAATCGAGCGGTGATTTTAAGAACATCGCGTTCAGCAACTGCACCGTTTTCTCCAGCCCGGGAAAATGGGGCCGGGGCCCGGGTAGCGGGGTTTCCCTGGAATCGGTCGACGGGTCCAACATCGATGGCGTGGTCGTCAGCAACATTGTCATGGTGGGTGTGCGAGCGCCAATTTTTATTCGGCTGAGCGATCGGGGACGATGTCAGCCAACCCCGACGCCAGGCACTCTGCAAAATATTTCAATCGCGAATATTGTGGCAACGGGATGCACTGTGACCTCCTCAATTACGGGTATTCCGGGCCACTACATCCGAAACGTGACGCTCCAGAACATTCGGATATCAGCCGCGGGAGGGGGCGAGGCGATGAACCTACAACAAGTTCCGGAAGTGATTTCCAAGTATCCGGAAGAAAATATGTTCGGGCCTTTGCCGGCCTACGGGCTTTATTGCAGGCACGTACGCGGACTTCGCATCGAGGGGTTAAACCTGCAATTGGAAAAGCCGGACAGCCGCCCAGCTCTTATAACCGACGATGTGGAAGAACTCGATCTTCTTTCTCTTCGGGCCGAGCCCGGTTCCGGCGGCCAACCCATTGTGGCGCTTCACGATACAAAGACGACCCTGGTTCAAGGCGCGCGAGCGCTGACAGGCACAAAGACATTCTTGCTGGTCAGCGGCGCAAACACACAGAAGATGCACCTAATGGGAAATGACTTCAGTGAGGCACAGACTGCCTTCAAGACCGGCGACGACGTCCCAAAAGAAGCTTTGGCGACGACGGCAAACCTAATTTCAGGCGTATAGTCCGCATTGAGCACAGCGGTTTACAGAATGTCCTAGAGGATGGCAGCAATCATTAGCTAAATACTGCGAAGGGTATTCTCGAGAACTGGTCACGCATTGATTCCCGGATTCTGCCTGAAACCAGCTCTCAAGGTCTATCAAAAACAACCGGTGCCGTCGCAATACCTTTGCTCATATCTCTCCACGTTATGGTTCAAGCTTTCCCTTTCAGTTTTAGGGGTGCCGGATCCTTTTGGTTTGAGATAAGCGCCATCACCCCGCAACGACCGCTTATACGGGTAGTTTGCTGACCGAACTCTTTGTCCATGGCCGCTTCTCATAAACGGTGACGAGAAGGGTGCTTGCCAACACCAGGATCCCACCGAAAATCATAGACTTTGTGAGCGCTTCATGAAGCACGACTGCGGCGGTAATGACGCCGAAAAAAGTGATCAGATAATTTGAAAGCCCGGCCTGGGTGGCGTCCAAGCGCGTCAAAACGGTGAGGAACAAAACCATGGCTAGAAAATATTGGAAGACGCCGAGCAGGAGAATCCCGAACCATACCTCAACCCTGAAGTTGGCCATGATCGTAAGAATTTGCGGCTGCGTGTAAAGCCCGACGGGCAGCATAAACACAACAACCACGCAGTAGCTATAAAGTAGGACCTCGAGGGGAGAATAGCGCGCCAGCAGTTTCTTGCTATAAACGTTATAGAAGGCGCTGCCATTAATGGCCAGGAAAAGCAATCCATTGCCCAGCAGGAAACTGCCTCCTATGAGGTCGACTTCTTTCCAGTTGATCCCCGCGCAGACAATAACCCCCGCAATTGCAAAGGCAAAACTCACCCACCTGGCCGGGGTCATGCGTTCGCCCAGGAACAAGTAGGCCATTAAGGCTGTGGAAATTGGCAAGGCCAGGACAATCAATGCGGCGTTCGAAGCCAGGGTGTATCGGACACCCCAGGCTACGAAAAGTTGAGCCACCACCTGGCCTGCAATGCCGATAAGAACAAATTGCATGACGTCGCGGGCGCCGACCGAACGACCTTGGATCGAGGGGTTCCTTTTCGGGCGTTTGTACCAGACGATCGGCGTGAGAAGCAACGTCGCAACGGATATCGGCAAAAGAGCAGCAAAGACTGGGCCAACTTGGCGCTGGACGATTTTATAGATGACAAACTGGCTTCCCCAAATCAGGTTGCAGAGAAGCAAGAACGTCCAATCGCGATAATGAGATCGCACCCTCACAAGATTTCCTCGCCGGACTGACCGACCTCTTCTAGGGACAATTTAGGAGCACTTTATCCGTGGCCCTATCTGTCTGCATCGGAGAAAGGAAAGGCCGTCAGGCCGCACTAATCAGATTACTCCCGGACAGAAGGAGTCGTTGCCAAAACTTCCTCGGTTGCCCGCAGTGTCCTTTCAATGTCTTCATCCGTATGGCTGAAGCTGATGTGATTGCGTTTCAAGTTTAAAGGCAGCTGAAAGATCCCGCGATCCATCAGCTTACGCCGGTGGCTCACAAAAAGCTCCTGGTCATTCTGCAAAAGGTCAGCGTAATTGTTCACCGGTCCTTCCAAGAAATAGATTAGGAAGACTGACCCGAACCCTGCCACGGTTGCCTTAATCTTTAGGAGTTGCAGGATATCCTGCAATCCTTTCCGCATCTTCTCACCCAGGCGGAAGACATGTTCGTGGACTCGCTGCTTTTCCATTACCTCGATCGTCGCTAGCGCCGCCGCACAGGCAAAAGGGTGTCCGTTGTAGGTCCCGGCGAAAAAGACGCAACCGCCCTGCCGGGTATTAAACTGGTCCATCAACTCGCTCTTACCGCAAATGGCTGCGATCGGATATCCATTTGCCATCGCCTTGCCCAGCGTCGTCAGATCAGGGGTCACTCCGCATAATTTCTGATAGCCGCCCAAGCTGTGCCGGAAGCCGGTGACCACCTCGTCAAAAATTAGAATGATGCCGTTCTCTCGGGTCATCTCCCGCAAACCTTCCAAGAATCCGGGTTGTGGCAACACACAACCGATGTTGTGCGGGATAGGCTCTACGATAATGGCCGCAATCTCTCCGCGATTTTGTTGCAGAGTTCGGCTTACATCCTCAAGGTTGTTAAACTCGCATATCAGAGTGGCACGAAGGGCCTCCTCGAGGCTGCCTGCTGACAACGGGTCTCTCATGCCTAGTTTTTCTGCTGGCGTAATCACATTCATCGCTAAATAATCATGCCAGCCGTGATAGCAGCCCTGAAACTTGATAATCTTCTTGCGTCCCGTCACGGCCCGGGCCAAACGCACGGCTCCGTATGTCGCCTCGGATCCGCTATTACAAAACAGAACCTTCTCCGCCGAAGGGATGTGCTCGCAGACCTTCCGGGCCAGATCGATCTCAACGTCAGTTTGCCCGACTCCGACCAGATCAATTCTCGCCATCATCTCTTGAACCCGCTGATTGACCTCCGGAAAGTTATGCCCAAGAATAATCGGACCAAACGCAGCTTGATAATCGAGGAAATCATGCCCGTCCGCATCCGTGATCACCGAACCCTGAGCCCGGATGAACGCTAGGGGCGGGGACATCCTACGCAAGGAAGTATTGACTCCGCCGGGGATATATTGTTCCGCTTGCTTGGAAAGCCGAGTACATTGTTTATATTCACCCATATAATTCTCTTAACCTCGTATTCACCATCGCGCTTTCGGCCGGAGAAAACTGTGAGGTCAGGCCTATTGACACGCCGTTGGTGCTCATTCGTCCGTTGTGGACGGAACCTTGATCTTGTATGACTAACTTCTGAGCATAACCTAAAAGTCGCCTGCGGTGTTGCTCGCCAAGTCCGTCATGTCCGGTATCTTTGCTAAGCGCATTTACAGCCATGACCGCAAAGCATCACTTCCGGGTCGTTGCCGCGGAAGCCTGCCCGACAAAGCACATTGCAACGACGAAGCAAACTTTAGGTTTCGGCAAAGACACCTCCAACCCTCAACATCACGTTTTTGGCGGTACCGAACTGCGAGTCTAAAAACTGCAGGCCGGAGTGTCAAGACCAGGCCCCAAATCCTGTATCTCGCGTCCAATTACGTGGACAGGGTTATGGGATAGGGATGGGATTGGGTATTGATTTGATGTGGGAGCACGCTTATAGTAGCGTTCGACCATGACAAACTCAAGACGATTAAAAGGCAAAGTGATCGTTCTGACGGGCGCCTGCGGCGACATTGGGCGAGCTATAGCCCGCACGGCTGCGAGAGAAGGAGCAAAACTTGTACTTAATGACATTCTGCCAGTCAAAGAGGCGAAGGCACTCTTGTGCGGCGACGGCCTTAGCGGGCGAAAGGTCCTGTATCTCCAAGGTGACATTTCTCGGCAGGAAACGAGTGAGCGCCTTATCGGAAAGGCGCTAGAAAAGTTCGGCTCTGCCGATATCTGCGTTGGAAATGCAGCAGTTGTGGAACCCGCCCCTTTCTTGGAGGTCGACAGGCAAAGTTGGGCGAAGCACCTGGACGTCAATCTTACCGGGTGCTTTTACATCGGCCAGACTGCTGCCCGGGCGATGGCTAAGGCCAAAGCATCCGGGAAAATTATTTTTATTAGCTCATGGGTTCAGGATGTTTCCTGGGCCAACTTAACTGCGTATTGTGTTGCGAAAAGCGGTTTAAAGATGCTGGCAAAATGCATGGCTCTGGAATTGGGACGTTATAAAATTACGGTTAATTTGGTCGCACCCGGCTTCGTGGATGCAGGTTTGTCGGGGAAAATGTTTCGGAAAAATCCTGCCCTTCGCAAAGACGCGCTCAAGATCGTCCCGCTTGGGCGCATAATGACAGCCACTCAGGTTGCCGAAGCTGTTTTTGAGCTTTGCCTGCCAAGTGCTGACTACATGACGGGGACAACGTATTTGATTGGCGGCGGGAACAGTCTTTTCTTCAGGGAAGAGGACCGA
>JAJYJL010000644.1 GCA_021789565.1 Acidobacteriota bacterium | reverse complement strand
GTAGTCCACACACAGTGCGACTTTCGCACCGATTGCGCACTTGAGGCCCAGACATTCCGTTTGGGGTAGATCGATTCCGTTTCTATCGTCCTTCTGGATGGTGATGAGAGCAGAACTAGGCTGGAAACTACCCGTCAGGAACACGGAGCACATCAACTCGCATGTGCGGCAGCCATTGCAGATGCTCTCAATCCCTCTCAGCTTCTTGCCTTGAGCAATCACTTGGGTCGTCATGTCAAGCTCCTCATCTGTTGCATCTGCGATGCACGGCAGGCCCACACATCATGCTGTTCTAGCGATCCTCTCAACAGGGGAGCACGCGAACGCTGACTGGACACGGAACTGCCCAGCCCCAGTCTACTGAAATCTCATGGGATGCCAACGCTTCCTCCCGCGCTGTGGACGCGACCGATATCGCTGCATATTCCTCCCATCTTGCGCCCGATGTCGTCGGGCTGGCAGAGTTAGAGGCAGCAACCGACTACAGAACATGGTTGGGTGCGGCGAAAGCGGCCAACCTCCGGGTCTTGTTCGGCGCCTTCAATAGCACACACTAAATCTTCTTCCCCTGTCACTATCCATCGGCGGAAGATGTCCAGCCCATGATCTTCAAAGCTCAAACCACTGACATCGGTTCCAGAATGCTCCTCAAGAATCTGGAGGGCGAGCGGAGCATAGCTACGCGCTAGGTCACAAGGTGTGTGTGCAAACCAGGCTTTTGCCTATAATGAAAGGCATTAGTCGATATGGTCTAAGCGATGAGCAATGGCGGCGCTCAGAACCTGTGCGGCCGCCGAGCAAGAAAGAAGGGCGTCCACGCGCCGAGGATCGGAGGATCCTGAATGGCCTTCGCTGGATCCTCCGCACCGGAGCCCCTTGGCGCGTTGTACCGGAACGCCACGGCTCCTGGAGCGCCGTTTACAGTCGCTTTAATCTCTGGCACAAGGCCGGTGAATGGGATCGCCCTCTGAATAGCACTATCGTCCGGGCTCACCAGCATGCGGCAGGGGCGAAAAAAGGGACCCATCCAGAGAAGCTTTCGGGCGCAGTCAATGGGCTGGTGGTACCCAAGTTCACCTCCGCGCCGAGCGCAACGGTCAGTCCATGACGTTTGTGCTCACTCCCTGTCAGACCCACGCGTCCCAAGCCTTCGAGCGAGTGACGGCAGGAGGTACGATTCGACAGGCTGGACCCGGACGCCCCAAGTAGCGCCCGCACCGCCTCCGTGGGGACAAAGCCTACCGCATGCGGGCGATTCGGGTCTACCTGCGGCGGCACTCGACCCGGATGACCATTCCTCGCAAAGCGAACGGGTGTCGCCAGGATTCCTTTGATGGTCAGTCGTATAAAGAGCGCAATCGGATCGAGCGTCTGATCAATCGTCTGAAGCAGAATCGGCGTCTAGCCACCCGCTATGAAAAACGCGGTGAGAGCTACCGAGCCATGCCGGTGATCGGAGCCATTCTGCTCTGGTTGTAGAGTTTGCATACACGCCCTAGTACCTCCCGGGGAGTCCGCACGCGATCAAATCCTTCTTGGGGAACTTGTAAAAGACTTCGAAACCATCTTCGGTTACTACCCCGCAGTGCTCAATCTTGGCACCGTCGTCGGCCCAGCGCTTGCCATCCCAAGTATAGCATCCCACTTCGACGGCAAAACACATATCCTTTTCGAGGGTGAGGGGCGGACTGTTCGGATTGAGTAGACCAACCGTTCCGGGGACCATTGGACCGGGATCCCCGGAAACCAGACCGATATGGTGAGCCCCCGAACCCAGGTAATACCGCCCCGGTTCCGGGAATGTGGGGGACGAGCCCCAGAGCCCAGGCGCTTTCCCCTTTTCAAGCCACTGTTCTTGGATCTCATGATTCGTCACGCCGGGCTTCATACACTCGGTCATCGCCACCAGCCCTTCGTACGCGCAGTTGTAGACTTCCTTTTGGAATTCGGTTGGCTTGTCGCCCACAACATAGGTCCGATAGAAACAGGTTCGATACCCTTGGAAGCTGACCCCATTAATGTCAATGACGAACATGTCGCCGGGACGCACAATTCGATCCGTGGGCATCGCCGGAATGCCCCTCCCAGACCTTTCGCCTGAGCAGATCACAAAGCTAGGTCCTTCCATCTCTTCAGCCCCCAGCTTGAAAAGCGCATTTGCAGCTACGCCAGCCATCTCCCATTCAGTGACACCGGGCCTTAGTGCTTTGGCAACTTCCCAGTGGGCGCTCTCGGCAATGACGCCTGCCATTCTCAGACATTCAATCTCATCTTTGGTCTTCATAATGCGAGCCATCGTCATGATGTGATTGCCGTCGCAGATGTTGAGGCCAGCCCTCTGGCACGCGGCAATCATGTTGAAATTCGTAATGTCCACTCCACATGGCAGGTCGGCAACGCCATGCTCTGAAAGCAACCACTTGATCTCGCGGGCGGTGGCATCCCATTCTTCCTGGATGTATTCAAGCTTGGACGGGTACGCCTGTTGCATCGCCAGTTGCTTGGACGTTCGCAGTTTCATTTTGCCTTCGAACCACGGCATCATCTCGGCTTCGGCAGGGTTAGAGACGGCGGGAACGTAGGGCAAGCCCGCGCCTTTTATAAGCAAGACAAAGACGCCGGGGCGCCGTCTTGCGAACTGGCGCGGCCCAAAATAGCCGAGATAGCGCTGATTCTCATAGTTGTACGCGATCATTGCGCCGAAGCCATACTTGTCCAGCATGGCTTGCGCTCGGTCTACCCTTTCCTTTCGCATTCGTTCGGGATTGTAGCTTCGCTGCTCATAGTCCACGGTATAGTTCCCGAATGTCATTCCAGCACCTCCCCGAATTTTTTTGTTTCCGAGCATTTATGCAGTCATATGGAAAGATTTCCACGGAATCAGTACTCTCTCCAACTCATCAAGGATAAGTGACGAGATATAGCCGAGCAGAGAGACAACAATCAAGCCCACGTACATTTGCTCCACCGAAAATGTCTGCCACGATTGCCAGATGAGATAACCGATACCTGCTTTCGCGCCAACAAATTCCGCGGCCACGATGACAAGCAGGCACACACCCCAAGCGAGGCGAAAACCGGCGAAGATCATCGGCAAAGACCCGGGCAATGCAATGGTGCGGTAAATTTCCCAGCGGCTTGCGCCAAGGTTCTTGCCCACGTCCAGATATATCTTTTCAATATTCATGACACCGGCCATTGTGTTAATGAGGATGAGATAGAACCCGCCAATGGCGACGATGACGTACTTGGACGTTTCGCCCAGCCCAAAAATCAACAGGATCAGAGGAAGAATAGCGAGTTTCGGCACCGGGTAGGTGACGGCGACCATGGGATTGAGCGCTGCGCGTATCCACGGCGAGAGTCCCATCAACATGCCGAGCGCCAGCCCCGGCACCGCTGCCAAGGTGAACCCGATAATGATGCGACCAATACTCGCACCCAGGTTATCCGCCAGTACGCCCGAGGAGACCATCTGCTCGAAGGTCCCGGCGATGGAACTCGGTGCAGGGAAGAAAATTGGGTTTAGCAAGCCGGCGCGGGCCAAGACTTCCCACAACACCAGCAGCAGTAACGGCGAAAAGATGGACAACAGACGTTCCCCAACATCGGCCCGTTTCCAGAGAGGTTTTTTCTCGATACGGATTCCCAGCACTTGTTCGACGTTAAGCAGTTCGGCTGTCTCAGCGGATGATTTCGCTATCATTCTGCACCCTCCTTTCGCTTGGCTTTTATTACCTCATCCTTGAGCAATTCCCAGATCTCATAGAAGAGTTGCCCGAATTTGGGGTCCTTGCGTAGTTCATAGACGCGGCGCGGACGTCCGAAATTTACCGGGACGTCTGCCTTGATCGTGCCCGGATGGGTCGTCATGACCAGCACCCGGTCGCCGAGCACAATGGCTTCGTCGATGCTATGCGTGATAAAAATGACGGTCTTGCGGGTCTCTTCCCAAATGCGCAAGAGTTCTTCCTGCAAAAGAATCTTGTTTTGCTCGTCCAGAGCGGCAAAAGGTTCATCCATCAACAAGATCTCTGGGTCATTCGCAAATGCACGCGCAACGCTGACGCGCTGTTTCATCCCACCCGAAAGTTGATGCGGATAGCAATCGGCAAACTTGGAAAGCCCTACCTTTTTGATGTAGTAATCGGCCGTTTCGCGGCGGATGGCTTTCTTGATCTTGCGCAGTCTCAGTCCGTACTCGATGTTGTCGCGTACGCTCATCCACGGGAATACGGACTGTTCCTGAAAGATCATCGTGTTTATGGGCCTGCTGCGGTCGCTCTGGTTCATGTGCACGTGCCCCGCAGTCGGCGTCTCCAGTCCCGCCAAAATTCGGATCAGCGTTGTCTTGCCGCACCCGCTTGGACCCACGATGACGACAAATTGCCCATCGGGAATCCTTACGCTGATGTTGTTCAGAGCGATGACCGGTTTTTTCGATTGCGCGTCAAAGACTTTGCATAGCCCAGAGATGGCAACCTTGTACTGTGCATCCATCAACTCCTCCATTCGCTCTCAGCGACTAACGTGCAGGACGTTCTGAGGACAATAGTGCACGCAGCGTGGATCCCCGTCGCACAGGTCACAAATCAACAGTTTGCGGGTCGCCAAGTTGATCCGAATTGCATGGAAAGGACAGGCATTGACACAGTCTCCGCAGCCGGTACAACGCTGCGCGTCCAGCAGCACGCGGTGGAAATTTACATGGAGGGCGCCTTCAGAACACGCTGGCACGCACGGCGGCTTGCCACAGTGGCGGCAAACGAGGGGCACCGGGTTTTCGCGGCTGTTCAGCACAACATGGATGCGCGCCCAACGCGGGTTAACACTCGCCGCGCCATTGCGCGCGGCACACGCTAGTTCGCAGGTCCGACAGCCCGCGCACTTGGTTTCCGGGTCTGTACTCTCGCGAAACACAACGGCAGTCGGCACTAGTGTCCTCCCGCAAGCGGGAGAAGAATGCTCACAGTGCCACATCCAGCTAGTGACACGTCCAAAATGTGCGGGCGGTTTGCAAAGTAACATTTGTCGTCCAGCATAAAGGTCCAGTGCTCTGCGAGCGTGTGATGCTCAGGAGTGAACAACAGTCTGTCTACCTTACCGCCGAATCGCCGAACCAATTCTGCGAGCAGGTCTCCGATGCACGCCTCAGGAGGCAACGAAACCGTTACAATCTGCTGTCCAACCGCGCCGCTCAGGGGCGGCGCGAGGTAAACCTGCAATTCGCGCCCTGGCATCCCGGTCATTTCAATAGACCACGGGAGCCTAAGCCTACGGCTATATCGTCGAGTCCGAACGCGCGTAAGGACCGGTAAGTCGGGAGACCTGTTTCGACATCCCAATCGTATGCCCGGTAGTATTGGTCCAACAAGGGCCCAAGGACCGCGACGGCGTCCTTGGCGGGACCCTCGGGCAGGGGTTCGTCCATAAACCGGTGCGGCAATGCGTCGCTCTCACGCCTGATGCCTTCCCTGACGTTGAACGCCCTGTCCAGCGTGATCAGGCGCCTGCCTGCCTGCAGCAGTTCGTCGCTGCTAATCTTGCGTCCCCAAACAGCGGAGAGCATCGCCGGTTCGAGTTCGAGTGACCGCTTAACGAATCCATTCCA
>JAJYJL010000643.1 GCA_021789565.1 Acidobacteriota bacterium | reverse complement strand
CGCTGGGGTGGGCTTTCGGGACGTATGCAATTACGATACGAAGATTGGCGGCGCGCTCGGCTGCGGCGAAAGTTTGGAGTCTTCATGCGGGACCACGAAAGAAAGGATGATCCTGACCGCTGGATCAATTAACATGGAATCGTACGGTGTGGTGACGTAACGCTGGGGATGCGGCGCGTGACACTCTGATGAAGGAGGAGTCCATGGCATCTGCACAGCAAGCGATTCTGGCGATTGAGAAAGAACTGGTTCGGGACTTCAACACGGGAAAAACCAGTGACCTCCTTGCCCACTTCCACCCCCAGGTTGTGGGTTTCTCTTCTACAAAACAGCAACGCATCAGTGGACCCGCGGCCATGAGAAAGACATTTGACTACTACCGGCACGCCAGCAGCAAAATGAAATACGTAATCGGCAGGCCGCAGGTCCAGGTGTTTGGCGATACGGCAGTGGCCACATTCACATGGACAGTGGAACTGGGCGCCGGACGGCCCCGGCACTCCATCCACGGCCGCGGCAGCCATGTGTTTGTCCGCAAGGGCGACAAATGGCAGATTGTGCACGAGCATTTTTCGCGCGCTCATTGATGGCCGGCCTCTCGTGCTGATAGACGTCACGGCGAATCCCGTTGACGGCTGGCTGCCGTTAATGCTAGATTCATTGCCGTAAGTTGTTCTTTGAAAATCTGGAGTTCCTAGGGTGCCCCGCGCGAGCGGAGATAAAAGGAAAGGCCGTGCAAATCGGCCGCGGTCCCGCCACTGTAATCGGCTAGTTGGCCCTTCGATGTTTAAAGCCACTGTCCCTTAATTTCGGGATGGGAAGGCAGAAGGTCCTGCGACGACCCGAAAGCCAGGAAGCCTGCCCGGGAACTATTGCTCAGACTGACTCTTCGACGGAAAGAGGACTGAGGGAGAATTGCCGAAGCCTTCCAGTTCCGTATGAGGAATTGGAAGGTTTTTTGTTTTTCCGGCTGTTTCTTCAAGTGTCCTTCCGTCCGGATAGCCCGCTATGAGATCGGGCAGAAAGGATGGAACTATGGGGGCAGGCCGTTACAAGTGGATTTTGTTTTTTCTACCATTGTTGTTTCTGATGGGCAGCCTTGCCGGGAGTGCCGCAACGATTCAGGGGACCGTACTGGATCCCGAAGGCGCTGAGGTTCCCGGTGCTGCGGTGCGCCTGTTTAGCACGGGGGGCTCTGAAATCGCGCACACTGTGACCGGCGAACGCGGACAGTTCCTTTTCCAGAGCCTCGCGTCAGGAAATTATACCGTGAAAGTTTCACTCGCAGGCTTCGGTGAAACTGCGGCATCAGCCAGTGCCGGCGAAAACATTCATCTTGTTTTGCCTTTGGCTCCCGTGCATGAACGAGTGGTGGTGACGGCTACGCGAACAGCTGCAGCCACGAGCCAGCTTGGAGCGAGCACCAGCGTAATCACGCGAAAGCAGATTGTGGATCGGGATACACCCTTTGTGAGTGATCTGCTGCAATCACTCCCGGGAATTACCGTCGTGCGCAATGGCGCTCCAGGTGGAGTCACCAGCGTGTTTGTCCGCGGCGGCGACAGTGATTACAACAAAGTGCTGCTCGACGGCATCCCGCTGAACCTGGCCGGCGGGGCGTTTGACTTCAGTACCCTCGGCACCAGCAACCTCGACCGGGTTGAAGTTGTCCGCAGTGCGGAGTCTGCCCTGTTTGGGTCAGACGCCATGACCAGCGTGATCCAACTGTTTACGCGGCGGGGCGGCAAGGAAACGAAGCGGCCGCACTTTTCTTTCAGCGGCGAGGGTGGCAAGAATTCCACCTGGGACGGGCGCGGTTCCGTCACGGGCGGCGATGGTCCATTCGATTACACCCTTGAGGCAGGAAAGTTCAGCACCGGCAACCAGGTGCCGAACGACTTTTTTCACGTTGCCACGCTTTCGGCAAACCTGGGGCTGAAGCTGGGCAAGGCTACAACGTTGCGTGCGATCATGATGGGTAACTTCGGCCTGGCTGGGACGCCAGGCCAGACAGCTTTCGGTCCGCCCATAACGGACGCTTCATTCCTTACGCGCACCGGCTATGGCGCGTTTTCCATTCATAACCAGACGACTTCTTCATGGGACCAGCAGCTCACTTACACGTATTCCAGGTCGCGCCAGATCTCGCTGGACCTTGGCCAGAATCCCCCGTTTACGCCGTCGTATGACGGACGCACCGCGGCCTATCCATACTATGATTACGCAACCAATTATCTCGATGATGAGTGGCGTGACCACGTGAGCTACCAGAGCGACTGGGAAGGCTCGCCGTTCGGAGGCAGGTTTGGTCAGCACGTGGACACTTTCGCGTTCGACTGGGACGGCGAGCACGGGTTTCTGGTTGACCGGTTCGCGCAGGACCCTGCCACCCGTGCTCGGCGTGATAACTTCGGCTATACTTTCCAGGACCAGATGCTCCTGGGCAGGCTTTCGCTGGGCAACGGAGTTCGAATCGACGACAACGGCAGCTTCGGCACCGTGGTTGTCCCGCGCAGTTCTCTGGCCTATCAGCTCAGAAGCGGCGGAGGCTTTTGGGGGGCTACTACGCTGAAGTTTAACTTTGGCCTTGGCGTCAAAGAACCCAGCTTTCTGGAGTCCTACGCCAATTCGCCCTACTTTGTCGGGAATCCGAACCTGGCTCCCGAACGTACACGGACGCTCGATTACGGCGTGGAGCAGCGCTTCTTGGAGGGCCGTGGCCGGCTGGAATTGGACGGCTTTGACAACCTTTTTCGCGATCAAATCGCCTTTGAGACAACCAATTTTCAGACTTTCAGCGGCACGTATTTCAACATTGGCCGGGCCAAGGCAAAAGGTGCGGAAGTTTCGCTGGAGTTAGCTCCACTCAAAGCGTTGCGCGCTATTGGGAGTTATACTTATCTCGATTCTGAAGTCATTGAAAGCGGTAACCCCTATTCGCCGGCACTCCAGGCCGGGCGATGGCTCCTGAGACGGCCCCGGCATTCCGGGTCCTTGCAGGTATTGTGGAACTGGCGGCGGATGAATGTGACTTCAACCACGGTGTTTGTGGGGCGGCGGCAAGATAGTGATTTTGTCGGGCTGGAACCGCCGCTCCTCTGGAATAATGGTTATACAGACTCGGACTTGTCCTGGAGCTACCGTTCCTTCGGGCATGTGACATACTATGGTATGGTGGGGAATCTTCTGAACCAGAAATACATGGAAGCCCTGGGCTATCCGGCGTTAAAGCGGACCTACCGCGCCGGCATTCGCCTGGAATTTTGAGCGAAGGAGTTGAAGATGGCTTATCTCATTATTGCATTAGCGATGGCAGCACGGTTCATTCCCGGCACGGTGAATTTCAGCCCCGTTTACGCCGCGCTTCTTTTCGGCGGCGTCTATCTCAAGAAGCGCGACTCCATCTGGTTTCCAGTGCTGCTGCTGGCTGCGAGCGATTTCCTGTTGAACGCGCTGCTCTACCATACCCCGTTCCAGTGGATGCAGATGATCAACTGGGTGGCATTTGCCTCCATCGTGACGGTTGGCTGGTGGCTGCAAAAGCGCGTCTCCGTGCGCAACGTGCTGATCGCTTCTGTGGCGGGCGCGAGCCTCTTTTTCGTGGTCAGCAATTTCGCCGTCTGGCTGGGCGGAGGGTTATACCCGCCAACCTTGGCAGGACTTGCAGCCTGCTACGTGGCAGCGATTCCGTTCTATGGCAATTCTCTGATCAGCGCAGTGCTTTTAAGCGGTATTCTGTTCGGGGCGTATGAGTTCTATCTGCGCAGGAGCCATGCCCACGAGATGCCCGCGCGTTAACTTCCGGCGGCGATAAACGCACGACGAACGGCAGATGAAGCAATCATCTGCCTTCGCGGTCCGTTCGCTCGCCACGCAGGCCTTGGCCTGGAACGTCCTCAAAGTGCAGCACCGGGATAAGTCGCCTTCCGATTATTCAATGCGGTGCACTTTGAGGATGTTGGTGCTTCCTCGTATTGCGATGGGGTTGCCGGCAATAACCGCGATGAATTCTCCGGGGTTCACAACTCCCATCTCCAGCAACCGGCCTGCAGCTGCTTCCACCATCCTGTCGGTAGACTGCAATCTCTTCATGTGGACAGGAGCCACGCCCCAGTAGAGCGCTGTTCTCCTCAACACGTTGTCAAAGGGAGAAAACGCAAAGACGGGGACCCGGGCCCGATATTTTGAAATCAGGCGGGCGCTTGATCCGGACTGCGTGAAGACAGCGACGGCCTTCAGGTTCAGTTCCGCCGTCATGTGAGCCACGGTCTCGCAGATGGCCTCAGGAACATCAAGGGCCTCCGCACGGTCCCACCTTTCGTGCGCGCCCATGGACCGTTGCGCCTCTTCCGTCACCGATATAATGCGCGCCATCATTTCCACGGCCCTCACGGGGTAGTGTCCCGTAGCGGTTTCTCCCGAAAGCATCAGCGCATCTGTTCCGTCAATCACAGCATTGGCAACATCGGAGGCTTCAGCCCGGGTCGGGCGCGGGTGAACGGTCATGGACTCGAGCATCTGCGTTGCCGTAATCACAGGGACCCGCATTGCGGAAGCGCGGTTGATAATGCGTTTCTGGATGGCCGGCACCGTTTCGGGCGGCAGTTCAACTCCCAGGTCGCCTCGCGCCACCATCACAGCATCCGTCGCCCGCAGAATGTCATCCAACTGGTTGATGGCTTCGGGTTTTTCCAGCTTGGCGATAACAGGAATGGACTTCTCCTTGCGCGCCAGAATGCGCTTGAGGGCCAGGACGTCCTCTGCCCGGCGAACAAATGAAAGGGCGATGTAATCCACTCGTTGCTCAATCCCGAACTCGAGATCTTTCCGGTCCTTCATCGTGAGCGCGGAAATCTGCAGGGGAACGCCGGGGAGATTGATGCCCTGATGCGCACCGAGTTCCCCGCCATTCACAACGCGGCACTGGACCTCAGTCCCCTTCACTTCTTCCACACTCAGTTCAATCAGCCCGTCCGAAAGCAGGATGGAATTGCCCGGCCTTACTTCCTGGGGGAGGCGCTGGAAAGTGGTTGAGATACAGCAGTTATTACATGGCACAGGCCTTGTTGTGATGGTTATCGGCGCGCCGTCCCGAAGCTGGATGCGCTTGCCTCCTTCCAGGGGTCCTGTTCGGATTTTCGGGCCTTGAAGGTCCTGCATAACGGCCACGGCCTTGCCGCATTCGGCAGCCGCCGCTCGAGGTTTTCTCAAGCGCCTGGCGTGTTCCGCATGCGATCCGTGGGAAAAATTAAGGCGCGCAACGTCCATTCCGGCGGTCAGCAGGCCGGCAAGAATTTCAGCTTTGTCCGTTGCGGGGCCAAGGGTGCATACGATCTTGGCGCGACGGGAATTTAAGAGTGCAGATGACTTTGAGAGCATTTTCATAGTTTCAGTATATCGGTTGACGCCAACTCCCAGAAATAACCGGGGCAGGACGGCGCTCAGGGTTCCTGGAATGCTTTCAGTCTCGTCGTCTTACCAGACGTTCCACTGTGCAAGGCGGCCGCGCGTACGATCAAAGCGCAGAACGCCGCGCCTGCGCTCAGGCGGCAGCTTGCAGGGTCTTGTCTTAGAGCGGAGCAGATTACAGAGTGAGCAGATAATCGGAAGCGC